>NZ_FUGD01000191.1 GCF_900162815.1 Psychrobacter pasteurii
CTAAACTGTCAGTGAAACGACGCCGTATTAGGGCTTCTCAAAATCTTGATTATCGTGAGCAGGTTCTATTCGGGAGAGTTTTATAGTGCGATTGCCCTGTTGCTGATTAAAAATACTGGTATATCTTTTAAAATCAGGTTATAAACTAATTAAGTAATAACCCTAAAGTAAAAACCCATTTAGTAATAATGAAATTAGGCTAAGTAACTGGTGTGGTTAAGCTGGTTATAACCCTTATTTAAAATAATGACTAAAGTAAAAAAATAAGCCTAAATAAGCAGTACTATAATTTTGACTAATAATTAACATTTAAAACAGAGGTTCTTTTATGAGTAATTCTGATTCGAAACAATGGAAACTTACAGCAATAACTGAAGCGCTAGGTGATTTAGAGCTTAGTGTTGAAGATAAGCTTACCGTAGGACGTGGGCAAGACAATGATGTGGTGCTAGGAAGTAAGCAAGTCTCTCGCCAACATGCTGAGCTAACTGTGGTTGATGATAAGTTGATGGTACAGGACCTAGGCTCCTCTAATGGTACTTTGGTTAACGACCATAAACTTGAGCCACACCAGCCGACAGCGTTAGCTGAGCAAGACACCCTAACTTTTGCAGCTTTTAGCTTCCGAGTGAATCAAGTGGCCGTTACGCCAACAGTTGCTCCAGCTTTTGTGGCTGATGAGCCAGAGTCAGAGGTAGTAGAGGCAGAAGAAGTCGTAGAACCGGTTGCGGATGTAGAAGCACCTACAGCAGAGTCAGAGCCTGAAGATCAGACTTTAGCTGAAAGTAATGCTGAGGCCGAACAAGCGAAGCAAAATGCTGAGGCGGTAGATAGAGCAGGAATTGAAGGCTTAACTGAAGCTGAGTTAGAAGATAAGCTAGAAGAAGAGTTAGAGGGACCTATTGCTATGGGTGACCCTAATCAAGAAAGCCATAATAGTAAAGAAGAGCACTTTGAAGAATTAGCAGCTGAGGCTGATCCAGAAGTACATAAAGCAAAACAAGCAGCGGCAGCTCAACTGTCTGCTACTACAAACTTGCATGAAAATGTAGAAGAGGAAGCAGTAACTGAGCCTGAAGTAGTTGAACCAGAAGTAGTAGAGCCAGAAGTAGTAGAGCCAGAAGTAGTAGAGCCAGAAGTAGTAGAGCCAGAAGTAGTAGAGCCAGAAGCGGAAAAAGTAGCACCAGCAACAACAGAGGCTCCTGTAACAGAGGAAGTTTTAGAAGAGAGAAAACCTGCTCCAGAATTGAACAATTCTTTTAATACAGTCAAAGAAGAACCTCAACATAACGTGGCTCATGTGAAAAACCACACACCAGCACCAAATACTTCAAGTTCTGGCAAAAACTCCACGTTTTTATGGATGGCCTTGATTTTAGTGGCCTTAGCGGTAGCTTTATGGCTTTATAACAGTGGAACTTTGGCTTAAAAAGTAAAAAAAACGAAAAAAATGAAAAAAAGTTAAAAAAAAGGTTGTGTTTTAAAAAATATTTGCTAGAATACTCACCACTTCGAAGGAACAAGCCGACTTAGCTCAGTTGGTAGAGCAACTGACTTGTAATCAGTAGGTCGCCAGTTCGATTCCGGCAGTCGGCACCATTCGTCCTTCAAAGTACTTTGCTTTAGAGCAAATTAGTAAAACTATAGTTCTTAGTTTTACACCTATAGGTGGGGTTGGGGAGCGGTCAAACCCAACAGACTGTAAATCTGTCGCGAAAGCTTCGAAGGTTCGAATCCTTCCCCCACCACCATTTTCTAGTACTATTTTCAATTAGTGTTCAGTATACTCTACCTTGATCAGCACACTGCCAAGTCCCTATGCAAGTGGCAGCCATTTAAAGCTGTGATACTGCGGGTGTGGTTTAATGGTAGAACCTCAGCCTTCCAAGCTGATGGCGCGGGTTCGATTCCCGCCACCCGCTCCAACTTATTATTTATTTAAAATAAAAGCACATTATGCTCATATAGCTCAGCGGTAGAGCACTCCCTTGGTAAGGGAGAGGTCTCGAGTTCAATTCTCGATATGAGCTCCACTATTTTAAATTGGCTAAATACCCATAATAGTGCTTTGAGTTGGCCGTATACTACTTTAGAGAACATTTAATTAAAGAGTTGAGCGAGGCATCAGTTGTGCCAAGCGCAAAAGTTAGGTGAATATTTAAGATAAAACTTAAATTTATTTACAAGGGCTTGTTAATGACCTTGCACCAAATTACTCCACACAGCTAGTTGATTTATCGATAGGCAGCACTTAGTGTTGCCTTTTAGTGTTGTAATTTACTAACTAAACGATAGAAAATAACACTCTGATATACTTTATCGTATTATTTAACTTAGTAAACCCATAATAAGAGGACATACTCATGGCAAAGGCCAAGTTTGAACGAAGCAAGCCACACGTTAACGTTGGTACAATCGGTCACGTTGACCACGGTAAAACCACT
>NZ_FUGD01000213.1 GCF_900162815.1 Psychrobacter pasteurii
CGCCCGTTGCGTACTTTTTCATGAATACGAGCAACAGCTAATTTTTGTTTTTGATAGTTTTTACTTTGTTTTTGTTTACGAGCAAATATTTTTTGCTGTATAGCAAGTCTTTGACTGGCTTTGGATAAATGCTTTGGGTTATCAACCTTGCTACCGTCCGATAGGTTTAGCAAATGGCTAATGCCTAAATCAATACCCACCGTCAAGCTGGGCTCAATGGTAGTTAGTGTCGGCAGTGCTTCACCATTATCAACCAGTACGCTTGCATAGTATTTGCCT
>NZ_FUGD01000209.1 GCF_900162815.1 Psychrobacter pasteurii
TTTACGGATATTACTAATTTGCAGGTGCAATCGTGATAGCTTGGCTTTCGCTTTAGCACGATTATTACTGCCTTTTTGTTTACGGCTTAATTGACGACTAAGCCTTTTAAGTTTCTTGAGTTTCGTCTTAAGGGGCTTGGGCGCTTTGACTTTAGTACCGTCTGATAGAGTGGTTAGGTTGGTAATACCTAAGTCTACACCAGTTTGCTTACCTGTTTTTTTGGTAAGGTTTACAGCATCTATTTCAACTGCAATAGAGACAAACCATCTGTCACCTCGACTAAAGATTTTAGCTGAGATTATTTTACCGTCAAAGCGCAGGGCTTCACGCATACGAACCCAACCTAGATTTGGTATGCGAATCTGTCTGCCTTTAACAGCAAACTGGTCATTAGACAGGCTAAAC
>NZ_FUGD01000041.1 GCF_900162815.1 Psychrobacter pasteurii
TGAACTTAAACGACAACTGGAATACAAATGCAAGCATGCAGGTTGTCAGTTTGAGATCGTAAATGAGAGTTACACTACCCAGACCTGCTCGTGCTGCCATAAAATAAGTGACAGTAGTCCAAAAGGTAGAGCAGGTTTGCGAATAAGAGGATGGACTTGTGCTGAGTGTGGCACATGGCATGATAGAGATATCAATGCTGCTAAGAATATCCTTGCGGTCGGGCTTGACCGTCTAGCTGTAGGAATCCCCTCGGTTTAGCGAGGGGAGGAAGTCAATTAAGTCATAAAGTTATTTAAGCCATAAAAAAGCTATCTTCACGATTCATAGTGATCGTATCTATCAAACCCACATATCCTATTAGGTTAGTTAAGTCCTCATGACCAAAATTCCAATGCAGCCTGCTGACAGCGCGCCAGCCACATTTCATCCTAACCAAGACGCTCAAACCAAGACCAATATTCTTGGTATGAGCCAGCAGCAGTTAGGCGAGTACTTCAAGCAGATAGGGGAGAAGCCATTTCGTGCCACTCAGGTTATGAAGTGGATCTATCAGCACGGGGTAACTGACTTTGAGCAAATGACCAACTTGTCTAAAGGCCTACGTGAGAAGCTAAGCGAGCAGGCGTGTGTCGAAGCGCCAGAAGTAGTGCACAAAGAATTTAGTGAAGATGGTACCCGTAAATGGGTGTTCAAAGTGGCCGGTGGCTCTTTGGTAGAAACCGTCTTAATTCCTGCTGATGACAGTAAGGTGAATGGACGCAAGACTTTGTGTATCTCATCTCAAGTGGGCTGTGCCTTGGACTGTAGCTTCTGTAGTACAGGTAAACAGGGCTTTGAGCGCGACTTGACGCCTGCTGAAATTATTGGTCAGTTATGGGTAGCCAACGCCTCTTATATGGAAGGCGTGGACAACTCAGAGTGGCAAAATAATGTCACCAACGTAGTGATGATGGGAATGGGTGAGCCTTTACTTAACTACAAGCCCGTTGTGTCTGCAATGAGCTTGATGCTGTCTGATCATGCTTATGGGTTATCAAAACGTCGAGTTACTTTATCAACCTCGGGTGTTGTGCCTAAAATGTATGACTTGTACAAAGACATTGATGTGGCCCTAGCCATCTCATTACACGCGCCAAATGATGAGCTGCGTAATGAGCTGGTGCCTATTAATAAAAAATATCCGTTAAGTGAGCTGATTGCTGCAGCCAAAGCTTATGTGCATGACAACAATCCTCGTCATAAAAAGCACGTTACCATTGAGTATGTGATGCTGGCAGGCGTGAATGACAGTGATGAGCATGCCCATCAGTTGGTTGAGCTGCTAAAAGACTTACCTAGCAAGATTAACTTAATTCCGTTTAACCCATTCCCACATGCGCCGTATGATCGCTCGAGCAATAACCGCATTCATGCCTTTAGCAATATTTTAAATAATGCTGGTTTTGTTTGTACCATTCGCCAAACCCGTGGCGATGATATCGATGCAGCTTGTGGTCAACTAGTGGGACAGGTAGCGGATAGAACGCGACGCTCTGCTAAGTGGCAACAAAGTATTAAGTCTCGCCAAGCTGAGCAAGAAAACAACTAGAAACCAAACGGGTTGTCATGTCTTGGCCTGATATAGCTTAGTAGAACAAAGTTTTTATTGCAGCTAAAAGGTGTCCAAGAGCAATAAAATGATACTAACAGCGGTATTAATAGTAGTTTGGTTTTCCCCCTGCTGCTGCGTCAAGTAGGAGCAGGGGAGGTTTTGGGGTAAAATTTTTAGAGGTTTTAGGTGCACAAACTGGGCTAGGCCGTTACAATACCCTGCAGGTGGTGTTATATTTAGCAAAACGTAATCTATTTAGGGATAAAAATGACAGGCATGGCTCAGAACTATTTTACTGCTGAGCGTATAATTCGGCTGACATTATCCCAAGGTTTTGGCTTAATTAGGACCCAGAAGCGTTTTGCTATATTGATTGTAACCACAGGCCTCATGCTGGGTTGTTAGTCAGTTTCGTACCAAACTCAAGCTAAAACGCAAGAGGCTAATCGTTCCTACTCTAAAGCACAAGCCGATGAGATTGCGTATATTAGAACTCAGATGGCAGCTCAATATTTACAGCAAAATCAGCTGGATAATGCCAAGCGCCAATTAGAAAAAGCACTGTCTGCCAATGAACGCTATGCCCCTGCTTATGATATGATGGGGGTTTTGTTACAAACAGAAGGCAGTCCGTTAAATATTACCAAGGCTGAGTCCTACTTTCGCCAAGCCTTAGTGTTGCAGCCGCTGCTGATGAAAGCCCGCAATAATTATGGTGTCTACTTAGCACAGTTGGGCCGATATGATGAGGCGCTGACTCAGTTTGAAATAGCGGGCGCTGCTTTGGGCTATGAAGGTCGAATTAAGGCCTTAGAAAACTTAGGCGTTACGGCTTTAAAAGTGGGTGATTATCCGCTTGCCACTGACACCTTTGTCAGAATATTAGAGCGTGACCGCAGTAATTTATTGGCTCACCTAGAGCTGGTAGATTTATTAATCATGGATCAGCAGTGGCAACAAGCTAAGACTTTATTTATATGCTGAGATGCTAACTCTAGTAGCAGAGCAGGATACCGCCCACCCTAGAATACAGCAGCAAGGGGCTAAGTTGAGTCTTTAGCTGGACCTAAATATAATATAATTAAGTATAAAGTAAGTTATTCATGCAACGATATAATTCGCGACAGCTTTAGCTGACTTACCGCATAGTGAAGAAGCCAAAAAGCTAAAAATTTGGATTCGTAACCCAGAGGCATCATGGAAACCGATAGAAAAGACCCGTTAACCCCTACCTTAGATACATCAAATCAGAATGTTGGCTCGTTTGGGAATCGACTCAAGCAGGCTCGTATTAATAAAAACCTAACCCTAGATGATGTGGCGGCTGAGTTATTTATCCTACGTCGCCATCTTGAGGCAATTGAAGCAGAGGACTTTAGATCTTTGCCACAGATAGCCTTTGCTCGAGGTTTCGTGATTAACTATGCTAAGTTTGTTGGGCTAGATCCAGATGAGATTGCAGATAGTTTTAATCGTAACTATCCTGATGAGTTAAAAAAGAAAAGCGTTGATGATATCGAGTCTCCGCTAAAGCCTATGGGTACTTTGCAGCGCGAAGGTCGACGGGCTATTCGTATTAACCCTCTTTTGGTATTGGGTTTAATCGGTCTGATTATTTTAGCGGTCTTCTTAATTCGCACCATTTCCAATGCTAAAGATGCTGCACAAGTCGAGACACAAGACAGTGCTTTGGTAGATGATTTGTCTGACAGTGAACAGTCAGCAGGTGCCGCAGTGAACACCACTGTAGTCAGCAGCGGTAATGACTTACAAAGCTCAGGGTCAGCCTTGAGTCTGAATGCCGAAGACGCTACTTTAGACTTTCGAGTGACAGATACTACGCCGTTAACAGTGGTTGATGCCACAGGCAAAACCTTATTGACCGGTGAGCAGGGCGCGGGTAACTATAAGCTATCTGGAAAAGCTCCCTTTAAAGTACAAATTGGCAATGTGTCTAACGTGACTTTAAATCTTAATGGAGAGTCGATTAAGCTAAATGACTTTGCCCAAAATAACCAAGCTAACTTTAGCTTAGCTCCTTAATAGGTCTGTTCTCTACTTTATATATTCAGCATTATGGGCTTATCTATGATTGTTACATTAGTTAAGCCCTGCATTATCAGATAACCGTTCTATAAATTTTCAGTCAACTGAGAAGTCTTATGTCTACTCCCTCTCCAATTAAACGTCGTCAAACCAAAAAAATCTATGTCGGTGATGTGGCAGTCGGTGGTGACGCCCCGATTAGTGTCCAAAGCATGACCAACACCGATACCTGTGATGTAGAGGCTACGGTAGCCCAGATACAGCGCTGCGCGGAAGCTGGTGCTGACATGATGCGTATTTCAACGCCTACCATGGATACCGTTGCTGCTTTTGCAGAAATTAAAAAGCAAGTCAATATTCCGTTAATTGCAGACGTCCACTTTGACTATAAGATTGCCTTAGCCGTTGCGGCTGCAGGGGCGGACTGTCTTCGTATTAACCCAGGTAATATCGGTAATGATGCCAAGGTGAGAGAGGTTGTGGCCTGTGCTCGCGATTATAATATTCCTATTCGTATTGGGGTAAATGCAGGCTCTCTAGAAAAAGAGATTCAGCGTAAATACACTGAGCCAACTGGTGAGGCTATGGTGGAATCTGCCATGCGCCACATCGACATCTTAGACCGCTTGAACTTTGATCAATATAAAGTATCGGTAAAAGCCAGTAATGTGTTTTTAACTTTAGATGCTTACCGCTTATTGTCTCAGCAAATCGACAACCCACTGCATTTAGGGGTAACAGAAGCGGGTGTGTATCGCACTGGTACAGTTAAGTCTGCCATTGCTTTAGGCGGCTTATTATTAGACGGTATTGGCGACACAATTCGTATTTCGTTAGCTGCTGAACCAGAAGATGAGATTAAAATTGGCTTTGATATCCTAAAATCACTGGGTATTCGTGCCAACGGTATTAACTTTATCGCGTGTCCTAGCTGCTCTCGTCAAGAATTTGATGTAATTCGAGTGATGAACGAGCTAGAAGCCCGTTTAGAAGATGTACGAGTTCCAATGGACGTGTCTGTAATTGGCTGCAAGGTGAATGGCCCAGGTGAGGCAAAAGAAGCAGACATCGGTGTGGTAGGCGCTTCGCCTAATTCATTGGTATATTTGCAAGGTGAGAAGAGTCATTTAATCGACACCACCACTGTGGTAGATAATATCGAAAAAATGGTTAGAGAGCGTGTGGCACAAGCAGAACAGAAAGCGGCCAATGAGATTTTACGAGTAGATGGCAGCAATTAATCTGCTTAAGTAATTGAGTCTGCAAAAATATAAGTAACCGCCTTACTTAGCTAACCTGCATCTTCATAATAAAGTTAGAAATTAAGCTAAATAAAAAATATTTGGGCAAACAGTATGATTAAATCAATCAAAGGTTTTAATGACATCTTGCACGTGGCTACCTCTAGCAGCCAACCGAGCAGTGAATGGCGTCATTTAGAGGGCATATTAAAGAACGTTTTAGATCAATTTGGCTATGATGAAATTCGTCTGCCGATTGTTGAAGAGACACAGCTATTTGCCCGTGCTATCGGTGATGCCACTGATATCGTTGAAAAAGAGATGTTTAGTTTCACCGATAAGTCAGATCCACCGACACCTATTACGCTTCGCCCTGAAGGGACAGCCGGTGCAGTGCGTGCTGTTATTGAGCATAATCTACTGCGTGGTGATAGCCCCAAACTTTGGTATTTAGGCCCCATGTTCCGTTATGAGCAGCCACAAAAAGGCCGCTATCGCCAGTTCCACCAGTTGGGTGTAGAAGCTTTTGGTAGTGAGCTTGCTGACGTGGAAGCTGAATTGATTGCGATGACGCACATGATGTGGAAACGTCTTGGCATTGACCATGAGCTAACTTTAGAGATTAATAGCTTAGGCGAATTAGATGAGCGCCTAGCTTATCGTGCCGCCTTGGTTGAGTTTTTGCATAACAAAAAAGACTTGCTAGATGAGGACAGTCAACGTCGTCTAACCACCAATCCGCTACGTATCTTAGACAGTAAAGACAAAGAAACTCAAGCGATTTTAGAGAATGCCCCTAGACTAGCAGACTATTTAGGCGAAGATAGCAAGGCTCACTTTGAGCAATTAAAAACCTACTTAACGGCGCTAGGTATCGACTATGTGGTCAACCCAAAACTAGTGCGCGGCTTAGATTACTACAACAAAACCGTATTTGAGTGGGTAACCGATAAGCTGGGTTCACAAGCTACGGTTTGTGCTGGTGGTCGTTATGATGGTCTAATTGGCCAGTTAAAATCTATTGGTAAGCCTGCAGATAAAGCCAAAACAGTTAAGTCAGATCCCGCAGTAGGTTTTGCTATGGGTATTGAAAGACTGTTGCTATTGGTGCAAGCGGTAAACCCAATGCCAGAATTTTCTTCTTGTGATGTCTTTGTGGTGGTTCACCCAGAGTTATATGATCAAGGTTTTCTGTACGCTCAGTCCTTGCGTGAAGCCCGTCAAGACTTACGGATTAAGATGTCTAGTGCCAACAGTATGAAGGCACAAATGAAAAAAGCCGATAAGTCAGGGGCTAAAATAACGGTTATCATAGCGCAAGACGAAGTAGAAAATGGCAGTATTAGTATTAAAACGATGGAAACTGGGGAGCAGGTAAGCCAAGATAAGTTATGGCTACACAGTTCTGAAAACTTTAGTTTATAATTCAAAACTTATCTTAGATTAAGCAATTGGCAATACAGTTTTTTTGCATATTCGGTAATTAACTTTTTAGGTAGATTTATGGCCAAAATTCCCTCTTCTAATTCACCACATATGAATAACCCAAATGGTGATCCCCAGTCAACGGAGAAGCTAAAGCAGGCTGCAGGCTATATTATTGGCGCTATATTAGTGGCATTAATAGGCTATTTTGGTTGGAGCTACCTGCAAAACTCAGGTATGAAAGCCGATACCGTGGCAGCTGATAAGTATGCGGCCATTGAAACTGCCAATGATGAGTTATTAGGTCAATCAGAAGGTAAGGCCGAAGCCAGAAAAAAGCTAAATGCAGATATCGATGCGTTAGTGGCTGAGCATGGCAACACCGTCTATGCTTGGCAAGCGCTTATGATTAAATCGCGTAATGCCGTTGATGCTAATGACATGAAGACCGCAGCAGAGGCTTTGAAAAAAGCGTTAGATATTGATCTAAAAGATGCGGGTCTACATTCCATTACTCAGCTTCGTTATGCGACAGTGCTGTTGGCCAGTGGTGATTTAGATGCCGCTTTAACTCAAGCATCAATTGATGTGCCAGTTGCTTTTGAAGCCAGTCAGCAAGAGCTATTAGGTGATATTTATCTCGCCAAAAAAGACAATGAAAAAGCCGTACGTGCTTATGAAAATGCGTGGAGCTTGGTGTCTAAGCGTCATGAAGAGCGTCCTTTCTTACGCTTGAAGCTAGAAAACTTAGGTATAAGTCCTAAGCCGATTGAACCTGAAGAACAAATTGTAGACGCTGCTGCTATGCAACAGGCGCAAGTGGCTGAGCTGGGTGACATGGACCCAGAGCTAGAAGCGGCTATCGCTGAAATGGAAGAGGCTGCGCAATAACACAGCAGCCTACTATTTGTCTTGCTATTGCTCTATAGTTATAAGCCAACAGCAATGCTAGTTACAATAAGTAATTACAATAAATAGCCTTTTGGCTTTTTGTTTATAACCGAATTTGTTATAACATACACAACCATAAGATTAGTCCCAAAACTGCCTCAAGCTTTTTTCGGCACTATGATTTTTAACCTGATTGAGCTGATTCAACTATGTATAACAAGAAACCGCTATCTACTCCAGCAAGCCTTATTGCCCAAGCCTCAAAGATTACTGTCTTGTGTGCTTCCCTTGCTTTGGTTGCTGCTTGTGGAAAGACCATTAAACCTGAAGAGCGTAATCCGACTAAATTAGTGCAGCTTGAGCAAGCTATCAATGTGGTTGAACCAGTGTTTCAGACATCAATAAGTGACCGCTCGAAGTTGGCTGATGTTAACCGTTTTGAAGTGGGTTTCGACGGCAAACAACTGGTCGTTGCTTCAGGCGCAGGTAAGGTACAAAGCTACGGTCTAAATGGTCAGACCCTGTGGAGCGTTGACCTAAAAGAGGACATCGTTGGCGCAGTTGCCTTCGACAGTACCAGCCAGACTGCTGTGGTTACTACGAAATCTGCCCGTGTGGTTGCTTTAGACACCAATAACGGTCAAGTTAAATGGGAAAACAAGGTCAGTGGTACCGTATTAGCTCCAGCCTTAATCCATAATAACCGTGTCATTCTTTCGGCCAATGACGGAATCATGCACGGATTGTCTTTACAGTCAGGTCAGTCTATCTGGCAGTTTGCTACCCAGACACCTAGCATTAGCGTACGTGGTAGCGCTAAACCGACTTTATTAGACAATCAAACCGCATTGATGGGCGGCGCAGATGGTCGTCTACACGCAGTAGAGATTGAATCAGGTATTCCTAAATGGAACCGCCGCGTGGGTATCCCTTCTGGTGCTAGTGAAATCCAACGTATGACAGATATCGATGGCACTCCTACAGTGGATAAAGGTCAGCTATTGGCAGTAAGTTATAGTGGACAGCTAATGTCTGCAGATTTGGCAAGTGGTCAGATCACTTTCTTACAAGAAGCGGCGAGTAAAAACAGCTTAGCGGTGACTAATACCGCTGTTATCACCACCACATTAGACGGTAAGGTTAAAGCCTTTGATCGTCAAACTGGCGAGCCTTTATGGGAAAACGAAGCATTGACTTATCGTCAGCTAAGTAATCCTGAGCTTGTTGGCAACTATATTGCTGTGGGTGACTTAGAGGGTGTGGTTCACTTTTTATCACCACAAGATGGCCGTATCGTTAGCCGTACCCAAACCAAAGGCGCTATTACCAAGCTAACCTCTGAAGGCGGCTACTTATTGACTCAGACTAAATCGGGTCAAGTGAGTGTGTGGCGTCTAGTGCGTTAATTAGTCTGGTCTATAAATCTATAAAAAATAAACCAGATTATAAAAAAAGAAGCCCAAGTCATTGGGCTTCTTTTTTTTGTAAGTGATTAATAGCGGGCACTAACCCTATCTATCGCGAACCAGAACCACAGGCTCACCTTGATTAAGGTATAAGTTGGTGTCTATGTCCTCAAGCTCAAGCGGCACATAAGGCCACCGGGATAAGCGGGCGCGACGACGACGCAGCTCCTCTTTCTCTAAATGAGGGTCTAAGTCAGTCACCTTGCTTTGCATTAAGAAGTCAGCATCATAGAAGGGGCGGTGGGTAAGCCACTCAATATAATGTGCCGGACGCAGCTCGGGCATCTGTAACGCTTCAAAATCATTACGATTATTAATGGAATACCATAAATGAGTAGGGAAGGTCTCATTTAGCCAGTCAGGACTGGGTTCGCTGTTATCTGCCTGTTTAAAGAACCTGCCTTTCATGACCACATAGCGTTTATCAATTTTTATTTTTTGATAAAAGTCCAAGTCTATCCATATACTACGAAAAGGTTTGGTCTGCATATGGATCAGCTTTCGTTGTAACGTATCACGAGCATTTATGCCCACCCAGTTTTCAAATTTGTCATAGGGGGTAGAGCCTAAATAAAACTTTATCGCCAGCTCCCAATGCTCAACTTCCTTACTGTGATGATTTTGCAAAATAAAATCCAGCTCGCCTGTGGTTTGCATGCCACTGTAAAGCTGTACATTATGAGCAATCACTTCATAAGGGTGAATCCCTAACTTAAAGCCATCTTCTAACCAAAAATGAATCAGACCTTCAAAGTGAAACCCAAGTCGGTAAGGGCTAGGACGAGACATCAGGTAGCGGGTCAAGTGTTGATAATCGGTACTATTGTCTAATTGAGCCAAGCGCTCAGCGTAGTTTTCATACTGAGTCTGCCAAAAGGTAGGCTCATGAACGAATATCGGCGCAGACACAATATTGGGGTCTGGAGAAAACCATTGCCGGAGTACATCAGGACACGCCAAAGCAAAGGCTAAGTCACGCACAAATGGGCGTTTATAACGCAGCCAGGGCTGAAATACTTCAGGGTCAGTCTCGGGGGAGATTGGGTTTGTGATCATAAATAGACACTAGGTAGAGGATTCAAAAAAGAGGATTGAGGGGTTAAAAAGTGAGAGCTTAAGTTGACTATGGCCAGCATTAGGATAACCGTCCTAGCCATAGCAAAGATAGTCTTTAACCTTACCATCAATCGGTACTAGTTTGAAACCTGCTCCAACATTAGGTGGGTTGCAGCAGGTAGAGGTTAGCAGGTAGTCATAAACAAAGACAGGTAGCCATAAACAAGGCAGTTAGGCTGCGTGCTGTTCAATCCAGTCAGTAGCCATCTGCCATAGCTGAGGCGCCTTTTTATGTGTTTTTGCGCTAAAGAATTTCATATGGCCGATATGATTTAAACCAAACTCTTGAGGCTGGAACATTTCTTTTTTGGCAGGCATGGCAGTAAATACAGCCAGCATATCATCGACGTTTTTGGCATTGGCAATATCATCGTCGCTAAAGTTTAACCATAGTGCTGGGGTTTTTAGCTCGTCATAGAAGTGAGTGACGACCGTTTTGCCAAAAGCAGTTTTGATATAGCCTTTTCCATTACACCAGTCACGCCATTGGCTAGCGACACCGCGCGGTAATGGCTCCCCCATATTGAATTTATCTGAAGGGGTATAGCCTAGCAATAAGTTACCCAAGGTAATCGCACCGTTCATAAATAAAATGGCTTGAGCCTTAAAAGGCATGTCCATATTTTTGATACGACCAGACGAGCAGGCGATATTGACCACAGAGCTTAGGGCTTGGTAGTTTGGCATCAGCCCAATCAGCTGACCGCCTGCACTGTGACCTATTAAATGATATTTGGCGTTTGGAAACTCATCTTGTAGCGCCTCTAGCACGGCAGTGGCATCATGGCGTCCCCAAGTGATTAATGAGGCATCACATTTTGACAGCGGGCAGGTTAATGAGTCGCCGATGCCCTCATTGTCATAAGTAATAACGCCAAAGCCTTGCGAGGCCAAGTAGCTGGCAAAGTTATGATAAAAGACGCGTTTAATCCCCGTAGCAGGGGTAATCATAATGGCATTTTTCACCGAATCACTGTCGCTATCTTTTGGTAAATATAAGCTAGCAGTCAAGGGTTGATTGCGCTCGGTAACGATAGTTAAAGTTGTCGGCTGGTTGGTGTCATTATGTGTCGGAGTACTCATTTCGACTTCCCTGTAAATATAATTTTAAAACTAGATGGATTCATGTATCGCTTTTAAACTAAAACGAACACAGTGAAAAGTTTCGATGCTTCTGACTATGTTATGATATCGATATTGTGTATTCACAACCTATTTATAACTTTTTAATCGATCAAGGTGGCATTTATTTATGACTCAAAAGTTAAAAGCTGAGACCAACTCAGCAGCACAGACAACACTAACAACCATTACTAGTAAAGATGTTGAGCATGTGAGTGAGGTGGTAGATAAATCGACTATCAAGCAGCCTTTGGTCGCAGTGTATTGTGGTTCACGTATGGGCAATAACCCAGTCTATGAGGCGGCAGCAAGAGAGTTGGGTGATGCTTTAGCAAAAAATGACATGGGCCTGGTCTATGGCGGTGCCAGTATTGGTCTTATGGGCGCTGTGGCCGATACGGTTATTTCAGGCGGCGCTCAGGCAGTAGGGGTTATTCCTACCTTTATGCTAGATCATGAGATTGCTCATGAAGGCTTAACCCGTTTACACCTAACCGATACCATGCACACCCGTAAAGCCATTATGGCAGAATACGCAGACGCCTTTATTACCTTGCCTGGCGGTTTGGGTACTTTAGAAGAAATCATGGAAATTGCCACTTGGCGTCAGCTTTATCAACACGAAAAGCCTATGGTTATTCTAAACATTAATGGCTTCTATGATCCGTTAATTGAGCATTTAAAGCACACCGCAGCAGAAGGCTTTATGAAGCAAGAAGACATAGAAAGGTTGGTGGTGTGTGATGATATTGAATCGGCCGTGTCTTTACTGAATAAGCTGGTTCATATTGATGATCCTGTGGCCACCCATAAAATTTAAGTCAGGTTTGGATTTCAACTTTATTTAATAAAACAATCTCGCTTAATAAAATAATTTTGCTTAATAAAAAAGCTGCCCTGAATTAAGGCAGCTTTTTTTGTGTCTATTAAACCATTAAGCTGTCTGTTGCTGACTTAGTGGGGTAACGACGCCTGACATAGGAGTCGGGAAGGCGCGCTCAGAGGCAAACCGTCTTGCCAATTTGTCCACATCTTGCTTACCAATGTGACTTAAGTATATCCACTGGTGATGCTGGCGAGTAGAGTCTTGCTGTGGGGTAGATTGAATGAATTTTTGTGATTCAAGTACTGCCACAATATCATCCGAGGCCTCTAGTGCAGAAGAGGCTTTCACATTCTCCGCACGAGCATAATTTAGCTCAGGGTATAGGCTGACATCTGCCACCCGTAAGGTGTCATTATCGCCAGGTATTTGCTGACCGCCATACAAAGCATTTTCGGTGGGTGTTGCGGTAGCAAAGTTGGGTACAAATTCGCTGACTTCATCAATAGCTCTTTGGCTGCGCTCATGCAGCGTAGCTGGGTTCCAACCCTCTTTAATATAATCTAAGTATTTTGATTTTAGCTCAGGCTGGGCGTCATCTTCTTTGGTGGCTACTAGGCCGTCTTTGAATAAGGTGACGGCTTTATTCATACTGTGAATTTGATAATAGCCGTCAGGGTAAGGGGTAAGTTGAACCATGCCTTGAGGTGTACCACGTTTGCCATGAATGATAATCTCCGGCAACCTAATAGAGGGATGAACCAAGTCCACACTTACAGGCTCTTTTGTAGCAGTGGCAGCTTGAGCCATTTTGCTCCAATGTGTGACATAAGAGGCTTTAAATTCAACCATACGCTGCACAGGGACCCCAATCATATTATCGATAATGCCTGTCTTGAAGCCACAAGCATTGATTAGGTAATCCACGGTAATAGATTGAGTCTGCGCTTGCTGTTGCTCTGTAGATTGTTGATAATTGATCACCCATTTAGGGGCTGATGCATTATTATTTGCATCAGAATTTGCCAGTTTATTTGCTAGGTTATTTGTCAGATCATTTTCCACAGCATCGGCTTCAGTGACATTAATAACCTGGGTATTAAGCAGCAAGTGAGCATTAGGATAAAAGCCTAGCGCAATCTGAGCAGAGGCTGCCAGACGGAAAATATTCCACCCATATTCCTGCACGGCAACAATAGGGAATTTAAGTTTGTCCAAATCTAAGTTTTTTGCTGCATTGAGCATCCAGTGATCCAGCTCTTTTGGGATTTGGTCTTCAGGAAAAACAGAAGGGTCTGAATCATTGGCTTTGATTAATGCCTCGAGCTGCTGTCTGTCATACAGGCGATAGTAGTCTTCAGCCTCTCCCAGTACCTTATTGGCAGGGTCAGCTTCAATCATGGCTTTGTATTCACGAGTTAGTAACTGCAGACGAGGTAAAAGGTCTTCAGGATTGCCATCATCTCGGTTAGGAATAGCAATAATAGTAGGTCGCACATCAATACTGTGCGGATACATACGCAGCATATCTATCGATTGCTTTAACAGCTCTACGCAATCCTCATCGGGTATTTCACGATATAAGTTGCCGCCAGCATGAAGGTGGCACATAGGTGGGCCATCAATCAAACTGGCCTTAGCTTCAAATAAATAAGTTTCAATGCCTAAAGCCGCTAAGCGAATGGCAATGGTTGACCCAGCAACGCCGCCGCCGATAATACCTACCTTCAAACGCTCTGTATTAGACAAGGGTTGGGTTTCCAGTAAGTGATTTAGATTTTGATTAATGTCGTTATCAGTTTTATGAGTCATTATATTTAAATCAATAGTTATACTTAATAGGGATTTATGTTAGTTTGATGCTCGGTTACAGTAGCAAATATCAGTAAAACTCACTGTTGCTTCAAGGTTGTAGCCTCGTAAAGCTAGCCTAGTTTCTGTACTATAGATGGTGATGATGAGCCGGTTATACAAGCACCTTTATGGTTATAAAATCAATAACAAACTTGGTTATTAACCGTTATCTACAACTATTAATAACCATCAAGGGTTATCAAGTTGGCCACAATGTGAAAATAAAGCGACCATGAAATGACCATGAAAAAAGATTATTTTATTATTTAACACAGCCTGTTTTAAGAGAATATGATGAAAAAAAGCCCCATAAGAAGGTCCAAAAATCCGGTTAGTTTTCAACAGAAACAAAAGCAGCAACTTATGTTAGCTTTTGGCTTTTATGCAGTTTTAATAGTGATTGCTGCCATGGGTAAACTCAGTTGGAGTATCGTGGGCTGGTATGCCTTAATAGGGGCGGTCACCTATTTGGTTTATGCAAAAGACAAACAAGCGGCTCAGCAAGGAAGGTGGCGTACACCTGAATCAACTTTGCATTTACTTAGCGTGCTTGGAGGCTGGGTAGGGGCTATGATGGCACAAAATTATCTGCGCCATAAAACCAAAAAGTCGGAATTTAGATTGGCGTACTATCTAACGGTCATAGTCAATTTAGCCGTACTGCTGTATCTTATTTCTGGAGGAGATATCTCCCAGCTTTAACTTACAGTTAGCCAAAATAAAGCCCGTCTCTTGACGGGCTTTATTTATTTGGTATTTCTTTTTTGGGTGTTTAAAGCTGCTTTGCAGTCATTGGTTTAGGCCTGAAATTTGGCATTGCGTTTGCCTTCCAAGAACAGCATATCAATCACCACAATGGCCACCCCAACACAAATGGCAATGTCAGCCACATTAAAAATAGGGTAGTGCCACACATCAGCATAATGCACATGGATGAAGTCAATGACTTTACCAATGCGTACTCGGTCAATTAAGTTGCCAATAGCGCCGCCTAAGATTAAGGCCAGTCCAACATTTAGTAACTTGGCTTGACGCGGAGCTCGAGTGAGATAAACCACTAAAAATAACGACATCACGAAGGAAAGTCCGGCAAAAAACCATTTTTGCCAACCACCTTGGTCCGCTAAGAAGCTAAAAGCAGCCCCATAGTTATAGGCTAAAGTCCAATTTAAAATAGGTTCAATGACAGCAATGGGCTCATGGAAATTAAGCTTAAGCTCAGCCAGCCATTTGGTCCATTGATCTAGCCCAATGACTACCACCGAGAGCACATACCATAACAAGGCCCGCTGCTTATTGGGTATAAGCTTAGGGCGCTTATTGGGACTGGGCGAGGCAGTGGCATAAGCGGGAGTGACCGTGCTGTTAGCTGGGTCACTCGGGCCAGTGTCTGAATGTTTGCCTGAAGTGTTAGGCATAATGTCGAACCTCACCTGGGCCTTCAATGTTACTCACGCAGCGGGTACAAATCTCTGGGTGCTTAGGATCTGAGCCCACATCATCACGTACGTGCCAGCAGCGGATACACTTAGTACCTTCTGCAGAGGTCACTTCAACACGAAGATTGTCTAACTCTGTGGCATTACCTGATTGCGAATCATCCAGCTTATTTAAGCTCGCTGAGCTGGTAATCAACACAAAGCGCAGCTCATCTTCAAGCTTCGCTAAGCTATCGTAAATCTCACCATCAGCATAGATAGAAACAGCTGCTGATAAGTTAGCATTGATTTGTTTTTGTTCACGCGCATGCTCAATAACTTTGTTGATGGCGTCTTTGGCTTCTAAAATAACGGTCCAATCTGCTTCACTGATTTTGTCCATGCTAAAGTCAGGCAGCTCGTACCAGTCTTGAGTGAACACGTAAGCATTGGCACCAGTGGCCGACTCTTTAAGTAGAGCTTCCCAAGCTTCTTGAGCAGTGAAGCTTAAGATGGGAGCTATCCAGCGCAGTAGAGCGTGAGCAATGTGATACATCGCTGTCTGTGCTGAGCGGCGAGGCTTACCTGCTGCCATAGTGGTATATTGACGGTCTTTAATGATGTCTAAGTAGAAGCCGCCCAAGTCTTGTGAACAAAACGCGGTTACTTGCTGAGTAACTTGGTGGAAGTCCATCGCATCATAAGCAGCGACAATGGCTTCTTGAACTTTTTGAGCCCGTAGCATGATGTATTTATCAAGGCTCACTAGCTCATCCATAGCCAAGCTATCAGTCTCAGGCTTGAAGTCATCTGTGTTGGCTAGCAAGAAGCGTACTGTGTTACGGATACGGCGATACATATCGGTAGCGCCTTTAAAGGCTTGCTTACCGGCATTCATCTCATAGCGGTAATCGCTTGAGGCGATCCACATACGCAGCATGTCAGCGCCAGTTTTATTAATCTCATCTTGTGGGTTGATGATGTTGCCTAAAGATTTACTCATCTTACGGCCGTTTTCATCGACCACGAAGCCATGGGTTAATACCTGTTTATAGGGCGCTCTACCATACATGGCTTCAGAGGTTAATAATGAGGTCTGGAACCAACCACGGTGTTGGTCTGAGCCTTCCAAGTACATGTCAGCAGGGTTGGTCTGGCTCTCGTCTTGTTCAAGCACAGCAAAGTGCGTGGTTCCTGAATCAAACCAAACGTCTAAAGTATCAGTTGATTTGACATATTCCTTAGCATCTTCACCGATGAAGTCTTCAGCTTTAGCATCAAACCAAGCTTCTACACCGCCTTTTTCGATAACTTGAGCGATATCTTCCATCAACTCAAGAGTATTTGGGTGTAGCTCATCAGTGTCTTTGTGGATGAAGAAAGGAATAGGCACGCCCCAAGTACGCTGGCGAGAAATACACCAGTCTGGACGACCTGCTACCATAGCTTCGATGCGGTTCTGGCCCCAAGCAGGAGTCCAAATGACATTTGGGATGTCATGCATGGTTTGCTGTCTTAAAGTGTTGCCGCCTTCAGTGACCTTGTGATCCATACGGATGAACCACTGCGGAGTGGCACGGAAAATAATTGGAGATTTATGACGCCAGCAATGGGGGTAGCTGTGCTCCATCTTGTAATGCTTTAATAGATGGCCGCTGTCATTTAAAGTCTCAATGATTTTTGGCTGTGCTTTATAAATGTGCTCACCAATGAATACTTCAGCTGTGTCTAGATAGACACCATTACCGCCCACTGGGTTAGTCACAGGTAAGTCATAGCGTAGGCTCACTACATAGTCATCAGCACCATGAGCAGGTGCTGTATGGACTAGGCCAGTACCGCTTTCAGTGGTCACGTGATCGCCTAAAATGATCGGCACTTGACGAGACTCAATCAGCGGATGCTGCGCTTTGATTAGCTCAAGCTTATCGCCAGATAAAGTAGTGACAACCCCTTCATTTTCTAAGCCAAGAGCTTGCAGTGCATCTTCTACCAAGTCGGTAGCCAGTAATAAGTTGCCTTTGCTGGTTTTAACCACGCTATATTCAAAGTCAGCACTTACCGAGATCGCTTGGTTGGCTGGTAGGGTCCAGGGCGTTGTGGTCCAGATAACGGCTGCCGTCTTATCGGTACTACCTTCAGGCAGAATTTGTGAAGGGTCAACAAGGTCAAATGCCACATAGATAGCATCTGAGGTTTTATCTTCATATTCAACTTCTGCTTCAGCCAGTGACGAGCCACAATCTAGACACCAGTTAACCGGCTTCATGCCACGAGTGACATAGCCATTGGCATAGATTTTGCCTAGAGCACGTACGATATTGGCTTCTTGTTGGAAGTTCATGGTTAGATAAGGATTGTCCCAATCACCAAATACACCCAAACGTTTAAAGTCAGCCATTTGTAGCTCAACTTGGCTACGTGCATATTCGCGGCATAGGCCACGGAATTCAGTGGCGGATACTTTTTGACCAACTTTACCGACTTTGGCCTCAACTTTTTGTTCAATAGGCAAACCGTGACAGTCCCAACCTGGTATGTAGGGAGCGTCATAGCCTGATAAAGTTTTTGATTTAACAATAATGTCTTTTAAAACTTTGTTTACCGCATGACCTAAGTGAATCTGACCGTTGGCGTACGGAGGGCCATCATGCAAGATGTATTTTTCACGTCCTGCTTTGGCTTCACGAATTTTGCCGTATACATCATCTGCTTCCCAAGCCTTTAACCAATCTGGCTCACGTTTAGCTAGGTTGCCTCGCATTGGAAACGCTGTATCGGCAAGGTTTAACGTATCTTTGTAATCTGGAGTTGAGTTAGTCGAATCAGTCATAGAAGCCGTCTTATATGTTAAGTTGAAACAAAAATGAAAATTTAAAAAACTAGATAAAATGCTGCGATGCTAAAAGTAAAAACAGTAAATCGTCATGAGGCTAAAGTAAGTTTAGCAATTTATAAAATATTTAAGACTTACAAAAAATCGCGATAAAGTAAAGCACAATATTCTCATTATAAAATAAAAGCTTACCTAGAGGGAAATGGCTACTAGACTCGATAGCTATTCACTCGTAGATGAGTCAGTAGCTTGGCCATCAATTCTTAACCAGCGTCCCATCACTTCTGCCAATTCATCCACCCCTTCTTTTTTTAATGAAGAGAACAGTTGAATAGTAAAAGGTAAATCAAGCTTTTCTAATTCACGTTTGGTCTGTAGAAGAATGTTTTTGGCTGGACCGTATTTAAACTTATCGGCTTTGGTCAATAAAACGTGGACAGGCAGCTCGCCATCTTTGGCCCAAAGTAGCATTTGCTCGTCGAAGAACTTTAGCGGGTGACGGCTGTCCATTAATAGCACTAAGCCTGCTAAGCTTTCGCGTGATACCAGATACTCTTCTAGCTCTTTTTGCCAAACCAATTTCATCTTTTCAGGGACCGCTGCATAGCCGTAGCCAGGCAAATCCACCAATCGGGCTTCTTCGTTGCCAATAGAGAAGAAGTTAATCATTTGCGTACGCCCTGGTGTCTTAGACGATCGGGCCAACTGACGTTGGTTGGTTAGCACGTTAATAGCAGAGGATTTACCGGCGTTAGAGCGCCCTGCGAAAGCCACCTCATATCCGGTATCGGCTGGACATAATTTAAAGGTGGGTGCAGACATCAAGAATTCAGTTTGCTCTAGACGTTTGCGAGGTGATAAATGGGATAGATCTGCTGCAGATTCTGGGGCAACATATTGTGGAGCTTTGGTCTTTTTTGTCTTTGGTGCATTAGCCATAAGGTGTCTCAAGTTTGAACGGTATAAAATAAATTTGACGGCTATTTAATAAATAATGGGTTACGTTTTGTCAAAGAGTCCTCATAAATAGTAGGACACTAATATAGGCACAATTATAGTGAGGGTAAAAGTAACGTTAAATAGGGGGCCTGTAATCTGTACCATTATAACCAGTCTTGCTTATTAAAGATAATAGCGTGAGTGAAGGATTGTGTCACAGAGCTAAATAGCACAGAAAAAAGCATCAATTAGGGTTAAATATATTAAACATAGCCATAAAACCTAGCTATAAAACTAGTTATAAGAATAATACAGTCACAAAAATCCAAAATTCAATTAATTAGTATATATTAATATAAAAAATCAATTGTTTATTTTTATTTGAGTGTATTAAAGTTAACCCTCGCAGTATTTACAAAAACACAGAAGGTTGTCATTGAAATAGAGATAAAAACCTTCATAATAGTAGTTAAGTGAATGGGTGTATACTGAAATTACAGAGCTGACATTAAAGAGCTAATATCAAATAAAAGCCAGTCACAGAAAAAAGCTGCATACAATAAAGTCAGTTAACCAAAAAAGTCAGTTAACCAAAAAAGTCAGTTACCCAAAGATTACTAACCCATTTTTATTAATTGTACGATACCTCGTTGGATTATACGGCTCCTATAGAGCCACTAATTTATAAGTTTTTTTCAACCACACCTTTAATAATGTGATTGTAAAAAGCGGCGAAGGTAAGGAGAATATTAATGAAGTTTAATAAAGCACTGTTACCTATGTTTGCGACACTAATGCTAAGTAGTATTCCTGTACTAGGTAATGCCGATGTGGCCAAACGTTATGAGGCCAGCTGTGCGACCTGCCACTCTAGTGGGGCATTTGACGCACCCCAAAAAGGGGACAGCCAGTACTGGGAAAAACTTAAGTCTGAAAAAGGTATGGCTGCTTTGGTTGACTCGGTAAAAATAGGCGGAAAGCAGATGCCTGCTGGCGGCTTATGTAATGAGTGTACCACCCGAAAAGACTATGCTGAACTGATTGAGTATATGTCAAAATAAACGCGGATTTTGACTCAGCTTTTCATTCAATTTTTCACTTAATATGGTTGTTTTAATTTTCTGCGCTATGTCGCAAAGCCCTGATTAAATCAGGGCTTTTTGTCTTTATAAGTTGAGTTAAGTATAGTTTATTGCTGCGTACTGACTAATATGTCACGGATAGGTAGCTATTTTTACAAAACTATTGATATAATAATGGCATTAATTATTCTCTGTGAGTAGTTATAACTGAACCATGCGCTGATAGCTTATCCCTAAATTCGGGTTAAGTGATACCTTATATTTAACGTTTGGCTATCATCGTTTCAGCGTCAAAGTTATAGTTGCTTAGCTACCGCCTGAAAGATTTAGTAGGATTAGACTACAATGAAAAAATTGCTCGTTGCCACCAGCCTATGTGTTGCCAGTATCAGCGCCAGTGCAGTTATCACTGTGCCTAAATATGATGCTGAAGCCGGTCAAAAGATTGTTGAAAGTAACTGTGCTGCCTGTCACGGTATGACAGGGACCAGCGTTGTCCCAACTCAGCCAAACCTTGGCGGTCAAAATGTTCGCTATCTTTTCAAACAATTAAGAGACTTTAAAACAGGATATCGTGTTAACGGTATCATGCAAGGTCAGATTGCTACCCTAAACGAACAAGATTTAGCCAACGTTGCGGGTTATTATTCTGAACAAAAGCCATGGGGTGCTTTCGCAGGTAACCCAGCCACTGCTGAAGAAGCAGGCAAGCTGTTCTTAGGCGGTGATAAAAAGCGCGGTGTTATTAGCTGTGCAGGGTGTCACGATCCTAAAGGGGCAGGTAACGCTTATGCTGCTTTCCCACGTATTGGTGGTCAGCATGCTGAGTATATCGGCCTACAACTAAAAATGTTCCGTGCTGCAGGTCGTGAAGACGATGTCAGCAAAGACCAAAAACGTGTTAACGATGCTGCTAAAGCCGGTGAAAAAGGTATGATGCAAGTGGTTGCTGCTAAACTTAGCGACCGTGATATCAAAATCTTGTCACAGTTTGTTAGTGCAGTTCACTAATTTAACGGCTAGATAAGCTTATCGGCTGACTCTTGCAGAATAAAAGGTAGGATAAAAGCCAATAACCTTACTCAAAGTAGCTAAAGAGATTTAATAAACAAAAACCCCGTTCTTCGGGGTTTTTGTTTATTATCAGCTTTAAATCTATGGCGGGTGTTTAAACTTTTTAATTGAGCCCAATATCTATATCTATGTTTAGACATGCGTTCTAGATACGCGAATACATTTGATTTGGCTGTTCAAAATCAGTTAGATTGTCATTAACTACAATTTCAACCCATGGATATCAGCATGCAAAATCGTTTTGCCTCACTATTTATTGCTGCATTATTGCCTCTACTTCTATTTAGATGGTTTGTCCCTACGCCTGTTGGCCAAATAGACTTTTGGCTAATGTGGCTACTGGCAATGGTGGTAGTAGGTCTGCCGCTATTATATGCAGAGATTGGCTTGGCTCATCGCAGTCAAAAAATACCTGCTAAAGGTATTCAGGAGCTCACTAGGCAGGCGGATACCAGCACCATCTGGCGTAGCTTTGTGTGGTTAACCGTGTTGTTATCTTTGGTGATTGCAGGATTAAGTATTGATGCTGTTAGTGCCAATCTATTAGAGGCTACCCAGCAATTGGGCTTATCACTGGATGTGCCTCCTTACGCATTGGGCGTGATTATGGTGGTGATCGCAGGGATGCTAAGCTTGTTGGGCGGCAGTACCTTAGTGGTCTCTTTGGCCCTGATTACTGTGGCTTTTGTTATGGCTGCCGTAACCAATATGTCCTCAATCGCTCTGATTATGACAGAGCCTAGCTTAGGTGAGTGGGCCAGAGCAGTAACGCTTGCGTTGGTGAGTGTGGGGGTGGGAACAGGCCTGTTTTGGTTCAATAACCCCTTGGTTCGCCATAATCCCAACCACAGTGCAGAGATTGGGCGTAATACCCGCGAGATTGCGACAAAGACGGTATTGCCTATCTGGTTAACGCAGCTGGTCATTGGTAGCATGGCCCTGATATTTACCACAGGAAGCTTTGCGCCAATTACCACTTTAGTGTATGCCTTTGGTGTTTTAGCAGCTTCAGCCTTTTTTATGCATTACGCCAGTGCTCAGATTGCCAATGTCTTCCAAAGATTCGGTATCTGGATAGCCACCGCAATTAGTATGCTATTGACCATATTGTTAGTGGTCATCGCAAGCCCTCAGTCTTTGGCTGTGGTATTGGTGATTGTGAGCGTTCTGAGCGCTTTGGTATTGGCTATTTTCTCAGGTTGGCAAATGAAAATTAGCCACATGCGTAAATCTTTAAACTTCAGCTCAGAAGGTATCTATAACCTGTGGCGTGTGGCCATTCGTATTTTAGCGCCCTTGCTGATTATTGTGGCGGTAGCAGGTTGGTTGATGTCATGATTGAAAGTTCATTTAATGTCTTTGATAAAGATCAGGCCGGACTACCAATAAGTCTAGCCTATGCACCGTCAGCCACCCAAAGTCTATATTTAGAGATGGAAGTGACTGAGGGCACAACGCTACTACAAGCTTTACAGCAATCAGGCTGGATCCAGCAATATCCTGACTTGCAGCAGTGGTGTGATGAGCACGCTCAAGATGAGCAAATTAATAATAAGACTTGGGCGGTGGGCGTATTTTCGCAGAAGAAGCTACTAAGCTATGTGCTACAAGCCCATGATCGAATTGAGATTTATCGACCTTTGACTATTGATCCGATGCGTAAACGCAAGAAGCGAGCAATTCGACAGTAAGGGATAAGCTATATATACAAGCTAAGATAAGGCAAGATACAAGATAACCCTCTTTAATTATAAAGAGGGTTATCTAATTGCAAGGCAAGTACTATAGAGTGTGATTAAATACTATAGAGTGCGATTAAAAATGGAGTGTGGCCCAATTATTTGGTAGCAGGAAGGCTTTCGATACCTTCTATCTTAACCACAGTTTCAGACTCATCAAAGTAAATGATTAGGTGTTGACTGGCGTTAGTAATCGTCTCTTTGCCGTCGCGTTTGCCATAAGTCCCTGGAGTATAGTCGTAGATATAGTCCCAACGGTTAGGAGCTAGAGTATCACGCATGGCTGGGCTACCTAGTAAATACAGAACTTGGTTCTTGTTCATACCAGGCTGAACTTGCTGTGCTTGTGCCTGGGTAATTGGTGTCCCTTGAGGTAAATCAATGGTGTAGACGCCAAAAATTGAACAGGCAGATAGTGAAAGCGTGGCGGTAATAGCGATAGGGTAAAGTAATTTTTTTAATATATTCATAATTTCACGTTTTAGAATTACCTAATGTAATCTTTAGAGTAAGCCCCTAAGGATTCAGACAGTGATGAAAACTACCAATGTTCTGGTAATTATAAACTGATAATAAAGTTTTGATAAGATAAGCCGTTAAACTGATGGGCTATTCCCCAGATTTAGTCTAAGCTAGGCTTAGCTGGTTTTAATAAATGATACGTCAATTACTTGCAATTGCCTACCACTTACGAGAGTATTTAACTAAAATTTGTATTATTTAGTAGTTTAACACGGGTTCCACTCATAAATTATAAAGTTATAAGGATTACAATGACAATGATTAATCAAGAGTTACGTAAAGCGGGTTTGAAAGTCACTTTGCCTCGTATCAAGATCCTTGAGCTATTAGAAAATGCTGAAGACCATCATATGAGTGCCGAAGAGGTCTATAAGGCTTTGATAGAGCAAGGAGAAGATGTTGGCTTAGCCACAGTCTATCGTGTGCTAACCCAGTTTGAGCAAGCGGGTATTGTTGAGCGTCATAATTTTGAAAACAACTTATCTGTGTTTGAAATTACACAAGATGAGCATCACGATCATATGGTCTGCGATGTGTGTGGCAAGATTATTGAGTTTCACAACGCAATCATTGAACAAGAGCAATTAAAAGTAGCTGAAGAGCATGGGTTTAGATTGTCTGGCCACTCTTTAGTGCTTTATGGCTTATGTGAAAATGAAGAGTGTCAGGACTCGGCCAAAAAGCCATAGCCTGGGAAGCACTAGGAAGTTAACAGTAGCCCTGCTGCTAGAGTAATATCAGTGGTGCCAGAGTTAGCAGCTGGCTAAGTTGCCGTTATACACCCGTTTTAAACGGGTTTTTTTATGGCTGATTTTTGATGAGTAAAGTGGCGTTGTTTGATAGTTAAAATAATCAAAGAAGCAGGTGCAACTCTCTGGTTTAGCCTTCTAGAGGAGTTAGGGAGTCAGGCTATCTGCAGCAATAATATTAGCATCGACTAGCTGCTGTAAAGACTGCTCGATAGTGCGCATGCCAAGATTATTGCTAGTCTGGATAACCGAGTACATTTGCGCCAATTTATTTTGACGAATTAAATTACGAATGGCAGGAGTGGTCATCATAATTTCATGGGCTGCGATACGACCTCCCTGGATACGCTTTACTAAAACTTGAGAGATGACTGCTTGTAATGACTCTGATAGCATGGCTCTGACCATGTCTTTTTCAGCAGCAGGGAAGACATCTATCACTCTATCTATGGTTTTGGTCGCTGAATTAGTATGCAAGGTTGCGAATACCAGATGCCCAGTCTCAGCGGCAGTAAGTGCCAGCTGGATACTGGTTAAATCTCTTAACTCGCCAATGACAATCACATCAGGGTCTTCTCTTAAAGCAGAGCGAAGAGCAGTGCCAAAATCTAAAGTATGCTCAGAGACTTCACGTTGGTTGACCAAGCTAACCTTTGAGTCATGAACAAACTCAATAGGGTCTTCAATCGTTAGAATATGGGCAGGTTTGGTGCTATTGATATGATCAACCAAAGCCGCCACCGTGGTAGATTTACCGCATCCTGTGGGTCCGGTGACCAGCACCAATCCTTGGCGAAGGTTTGCAATTTTCTCAAAAGTGGCTTGAGTGTCGGGTTGAAGATTTTTGGTTTTGGCAGCAGAGGCGGTCATGCCAGAGGTAGGATTTAAATTTAGCTGTGCTAAGTTTGGGACCTGTGACGGTATGCTTCTAAATACAGCAGCTGATCCTCGGCTTTGTGCAAAGGCATTGACCCTAAAGCGACCGATGCCGGGCAAAAAGAAAGCGTAGTCAAGCTCTAGGTGCTTTTGAAACTCATTATATTGAGCAGGGCTCATGGTGCTTTGAATATAAGCATTCACTACAGTGTCCTGCAGGGCAGGCATATCAACTGCAACCATATCACCGTCTATCCGTAACATAACGGGCATCCCAGCAGATAAGTGTAAGTCCGAGGCTTGGCATTGAATGGCATGAGCAAGTAGGGGCTGAATGTTATCGAAGCTTAGTCCTTGCGTGTCGGACACTTAGGTCCTCCTTGTGAGATGAATGGCTGGCGGTAGCATAGCAAGTCTATTAGCCCTATGAGTGACTTTTTTCAAAACACTTGAGAGCTGTCAGTGCTTATTAACACCGGTTAACATCAACAGATCTTAAATAGGTGAGGGGTGTGGACTTGGTAAACATTTGCCAATAGAGGATAGGGGGCGACAAATGTTACTATTAGAGTATGAGCAAAAAAATAAATTATAAGAGGGCAATATAATGAAAGAGACCTTGCTACAAAGATGGCAACAAGTGACCGAACAAATTGATAAAGCATGTGCAGATTCCAATAGAGACTCTGTGACTTTATTGGCGGTATCTAAGACCAAGCCTGCGCAGATGATTGTTGAGTTAGCGCAAGCGGGACAGGTACATTTCGGAGAAAACTACCTGCAGGAAGCTGCAGAGAAGATGGCGGAGATTAAAGAGTTGGGTGCAAGCTCACCCGCTACCCAAGCTATTGTTTGGCATTATATTGGTCATATTCAGCGTAATAAGACCCGAGACATCGCTGAGAACTTTGACTGGGTACACACCATTGAGCGGGATATTATTGCCAAGCGTTTGAACGATCAACGCCCAGACGACCTAGGCAAACTGAATGTACTAGTGCAGGTCAATATCGACAATGAAGACAGTAAGTCTGGGTGCCTGCCTAGCGAGCTAGATAAGCTGATAGCGACTATCAAAGGCTATGATAAGCTGAGCTTACGCGGGCTGATGATTATCCCTTCAAAAGAAGGTACCGATGCCTTTGAACGTACCAAAAAGCTGTTTGATGAGATTAAGCAGGCTCATCCTGAGCTGACACAGTGGGACACACTGAGTATGGGAATGAGTGGGGACATGGAGCAAGCCATCGCTCAGGGCTCTACTATGGTACGTGTTGGTAGTGCCATCTTTGGGGCAAGAGAGTAGCTTGAGAGCATAAAGTTAAGAGCATAAAACTAAGATCTAAAAAAGGAGCTTCAATCTAATTGAAGCTCCTTTTGTTTTATAGCTTATTTGCTTTATAGCTTACTGATGACAGAGTGAAAGCAAATCTGTTATTTGCTTTCAATACTCCAACCATTAACTAAAGGATAACGACGTTCACGGCCAAAAGCTTTATGACTAACTTTGGTACCGATGGCTGCTTGACGGCGTTTGTATTCGCTTCTGTCTACCAGGCGAATGGTCTGACGTACCATATCGGGGTCAAAGCCTTTGGCGGTAATTTCATTAAAGCCCAAGTCATTATCAATGTAGTCTTTTAAGATGGCATCTAGTACCTCGTAATCAGGCAAACTGTCTTGGTCTTTTTGATCAGGACGTAGCTCAGCTGAAGGAGGACGAGTGATAACACGCTCTGGAATAACATCAGTATCTTCCAGACGGTTACGGTAATTAGCTAGGGCGTAAACTTGAGTCTTATAAACGTCTTTTAAGACATCAAATCCACCGGCCATATCTCCATATAAAGTTGAGTATCCCACAGCCATTTCAGATTTATTGCCTGTGGTGATAACCAAGTGGCCAAACTTATTAGACAAGGCCATTAAGATCATACCGCGGGCACGGGCTTGAATGTTCTCTTCAGTGGTGTCCATTTTAGCTTTGCTAAATAAAGGCGCTAAGGTATGGCGCATACCCGCAACTGCGTCATGGATCGGGCAAACGGTATATGACACATTCAACCTACGCGCTTGAGCTTGGGCATCTTCTAAGCTGATTTGTGAAGTGTACTCATAAGGCATCATTACCGCATAAACTTTATCTGACCCTAAAGCGTCAACGGCGATACATAAGGTTAAAGCAGAATCAATACCGCCTGAAAGACCGACGATAACCCCCTCAAAGCCTGAGTGGTTCACGTAGTCACGTAGACCCACAACCAAGGCCTGATAAGTTTCTGACTCAGCACTTAGCTGTAGTGGGGCTTTGGCTTGGGTATCAAATTGACCGCTTTCAATATCGAAGCTGGCATACAGCAGATGCTCTAAGAAGCGAGGCGCTTCATGGGCTACTTCACCGCTGGCTTGAACCGCCATAGAGCCACCGTCAAATACCAGGTCATCTTGACCGCCTACTGCGTTAACATAAACGATTGGTAAGTTGTTATCTGTCGCTCTTTTATTTAATAAAGCCTGGCGAGTGTGCTGTTTTCCAGCTTCAAAAGGAGAGGCGTTAATAGTGACTACTAAATCAGCGCCTTGATCTTTTAAGGCCTTGATAGGATCTTCTTGCCATAAGTCTTCACAGATTAATAGGCCAATGGTAAGACCTTGGTAGTCAAAAAGAACTTGGTTGCGGCCTTTATCAAAATAACGGCGCTCATCAAATACGCCATAGTTAGGCAAGTATTGCTTATGGTAGAAGCCTTTTTGCTGTCCGTTTTGAATGATGGCTGCTGAGTTGAACGTACCGTGATAGTCGACGTGTGGGTAGCCGATAATCATAACGATATCATTGATATCAGTTAGCGAGCTTAACGCTGCTTTGACTCGATCAGATAAGCTTGGGCGTAGTAGTAAATCTTCAGGTGGGTATCCCAACAAGGCCAATTCTGGGAATATGATGATGTCGGCACCGTTGTCACGCGCTTCGATGGCTAGGCTACGCATTTTTTGGATATTATTCTGGATGTCTCCCACCATAAAGTGAGATTGAGCCATTGCAAATTTCAGCGACTTTCCTTTTAGTTCAGTGCTGGTGTTTTCATTAGACATTATTAGGTCCTATTCATTATGGGGTTAGCGCTAAACGTCTTGCTACAAAAGCAACTTATTAAATTTTGTTAGTGTTGATCTTGAGTCAGATGACACTTAGCGTTTGTGTTAAGGGGTTCTGTGTTTTTTATAATTCAAAGTATTATCTGCCAAGTTAGCCTTGCTAATATAGAGAGCTAACGGTTGTTGCCAAATAAAATTCGTCACTTCTCATATTTGATATATGAGTCATACCTTATCAAATCCTACTTTATCAAATACAGTAGGGCGGATAATTTCTTGTTGTTTCCATTGTTAACGATTTTTGTAGTCGAAAAACGATACAATTACCTTTAGTATAACATCAAATTTTTGTGTTATATCTAAGCCTTATCTATTTAGCGGGCAAAACTAGGAAATTTTATCATGTTTGCATTCGTCTTTACCCTTATCCTAATCTGGCTTGCTATGTGGGCCTTTTTTAAATTTATGTATCCCAAACCGCCAAAAGAGTTCATGCCAAAAAAAGGGGATGTTATTACGCCAAGAGACTGTGACTTTTGTGGTTATCCCTTAGCTGAGTATAGAGGAGTAATGGAAACCATCCCAAAGGCACAAATCGCTGAGGCCGAGCAGAAGCAAATCAGTAAGCTGGCCGCAGAGGTGGATGCCATTAAGCAACAGGTGTTATCTCATGAGGCAGCGGCTAAAGACAAAGCCCATCAAAAAACACTGACTCGTCAGCAAAAGAAACAAGCTTCAGCTCAATATGAGCAGCTTCAAAAACAGCTGTTTGAAAAAAATCAGCAATTAAAGAAAATGACGAGCTGGTTTTTTTGTAATTATGATCATCAAGCTGATTTTCATGCAAGGCGGGCGCCTTAGCTTGTGATAAACCAGTGGTCAGGCAGTTTGTGAGCAGCAGTTTGAAGTATATAAGATGTATATAAACAGCAGCCTGAAATAATAGCTGGCAAATAAAAGGCTGCACAACGGTTCGGCAGCCTTAAAGAGGGGTATCACAGCCAATTGGCTTATTGCTACTGCTGAGCTAACTGCATGTCTTGAATCATTTGTTCAATCAGTTGATTGGCCTGCTCAATACTTTGCTCATTAGCCACGGCGTGATTTTTTGACTGTTGTAGCTTTTCATAAAGGTTTAGGCAGCAAAGCACCAATAAGTTCTCATGAGGCAGTTGAGGGGCCTGAGCACGAAGATCTTCGATGAAATTATTGATAAAATCGCTAGCAGCAAAAAGCTCTTGTTCTTCACCGACTGGGCAATTGATAGTATAGTTTTTATCTAAGATACTGATATCAATAGCATCAAACTTAGGCTGATCATCAAGCTCTGGTTCTGGCTCGACTGCCTCATCTTCAGACATCTCTGAAGAGCTAAGAGACTGTTCTGAGTGATCGCTGTGGTAGTCTATAGAATCAAAGTCTTCTGTTTGCTGTTTATTGTCTATCTCGTAAGCTTCTTCAGTAACCTCTTCGGCTGCAGCCTCAGATAAGACAGACTGCTCGTCAAGGCTAACCTCAGAGTCTTGCGGCTCGTAGTCATTTGGATAATCGTTGGACATAGTTTTCTCTTAAATAATTAGGATAATGAAGCTAAGTAGGTCTTACTCTACAGCTTGGTCAATTAAAGTTAAGCGCTGCATGACCACTTTGGTATGCTCTTTTGCCAAGCGGTTTTTTTCTAATAACATTTGATTCGCTTGTTCTAACGCTTCACATTTTTGTAGCAGCTCATTGTAATCGTCATTTAGAGTGTCGTGTGCTTCAGTTAGACTCTTATGCTCATCGTTAAGCTGATTATATTGTTGTTGTAGAGTCTCTTGCTCTTGCTGCACCTGCTCGAACGCACTTTGGGCGTCAGACAAATCTTGCTCAAGCTTTTGCTGAGCTTGCTGCGACTGCTCATAAGTATTCTCAATGTCGCTAAGCTGTTGCTGTAATTGTTCAACTTGCTGGACATCTACCTTAGGGGCAGCTTTTAAAGACAGTAGCTCATTATGAGAGGCATCATAACGCTGTCGAATATCGTGCAATATAGAATCTAAGTGTTGCAGTTTTTCAATTAAAGGTTGAGTCATGGGGTATCACTTCTAATAAAGTCGGATAAAAAAATAAATGCAAGGTTATGTATATAATACCTTTAATAATGCCACAGATGCCCACATTATATCTAGCAGTAGGTTGTTAACGAATGTGTTTGTAATGGCTCAGAATTTGATACTTTGTCATAAGCAAAGCTAAAAAGATGAGCAAATACACCCCAACAATTTAACAAAAAAGCACTGTGCTCTAATACACTGCCTAATACCAAATTAGGTCAATAACAAGTTAGGTCAATAACAAGTTAGGTCAATAACAAGTTAGGTCAATAACAAGTTAGGTCAATATAAAGTTAGACAAATAAAAAGCTAGGTCAATAAATAGCACCGCACTTAGTAATAAAATTCACCGTTGATAAAAAAGGTAATTGTAATGAATGACGATATTTCAGGCTGGAATGATTGGGAAAAAGCGTTTTCTGATTGGACCGATGTGACCATCAGCGAGCTGCATGGTCTAATGACTGGGCTTATGACGGTGTGTCATGCCCCCACTAAAATTGAGGAGTGGGAGCAGCTGCTGAGTGAGCTTAGCTTCTCTATTCCTAATGAAGCAGCTTTAACCTTATTGGCAGAAGAGGCGGAAGATACGTCGTTTCAGTTAAAAGATAAAGATGACGCTTATCAATACTCGCCATTGGTACCAGACGATGAGCATGACTTGTATGAGCGGGTAATGGCGCTAAAACAGTGGGCTAATGGCTTCATGACTGGCTTTGGGGTGACAGATTGTACCTTGACGGCTGAAGAGAATGTGATGTTCTCTGATCTGGCAAAAATTGGCAGCATCCGTATCGACCCTGATGACGAGTTTGAAGGGGGTGAAGAGTCTTATCTATATTTATATGAGTTTGTGCGTATGGTGCCGGTAAGCTTGGCAGTTCGACCACGTAAATCTATGATGAGCCTGCCACTTATCGCCGGCTTAGCTATTGATGCCAAGACTGCTAAGGAATTAGAGCAAGAAGGGGTTAAGCCTAATCCACTGCCACCGGTTGTTGATATTATGAATCAAGACAACCCGTCTTAAAGGCAACTCTAGCTCTTTTAAATTTTAATATCTCAAAGTAAAAAGCCAGTCCATATAAAATGGGCTGGCTTTTTGTGTTAAATTAAAGGCCGTTGTTCATAATCTGCAGTTACCTGCCTGTGGTTAGGCTAATTATGGTTAGATGATAAAACTTAAAGTTGACCTAACGGGAGCTTGGCAGAGTATGACGAATAAACAGGAGGTTTTCATGATAACTGAGCAGGACAGATTGCATTTACAGCGCTGTATTGAGCTGGCTTCTGAAGCGCTGCAGGCAGGGGATGCGCCCTTTGGGAGTGTGTTGGTAGCCGGCAATGGTGAAGTCTTGAAAGAGGATCGTAACCGCATCAACAGCCTTGAGGCAACTTATCATCCTGAGCTAGCTTTGGCACAATGGGCGGCTGCCAATATGAGTGAAGAGGCGCGCCGTCAAGCTGTGGTGTACACCTCAGGGGAGCACTGTGCCATGTGCTCTGCGGCGCACGCTTGGGCCGGATTGGGCCGCATAGTTTATGCCAGCTCATCTGAGCAATTGCAGCGCTGGCAACAAGAGCAAGGCCTGGGTGGTGATGCGCCAATAAATAGCCTAAGCATTAATGAGGTGGCCCCTCATATTGAAGCCCAAGGTCCGGTAGAGGGGCTAGATGAGCAAGTCAAATCCCTGCATCTACGAGCTTGGCAACAGCCACAGTCTTAGTTTTATCATTTTATTTTGTAAGGAAAACCCATGACCTCGCTAAATCAAACCTCTTCTTACCCCAGCGATAGCATCGAGTGGCTCAAGCGATTAATCGCCTTTGATACGGTGAGCCGTCATTCCAATTTAGCACTTATTAAAGAGGTGCAAGCTTATTGTGAAAGCTTAGGACTTGAGCCGGTGCTTACCTTTAATGAGTCACAAGATAAAACTCAAAGTAAGGCCAACTTATTTGTGAGTGTACCAGCTTCTGGTGGCCTAGCAGGGGAGGAATCTGCAACTCTCAATGGGGGCATAGTGCTGTCAGGGCACACAGATGTGGTCCCTGTTGACGGTCAAGATTGGGCATCAGATCCCTTTAAAGCTGAAGTTCGTGGCGATAAGCTATATGGGCGAGGCGCTTGTGACATGAAGGGGTTTATTGCCTGTGCTTTAACCTTGCTGCCTCAAGCGGTATCGTTATCAAAGCTAGGTAAACTAAATAAGCCATTGCATGTGGCTCTATCTTTTGATGAAGAAGTCGGATGTCTGGGAGCCCCTCTTATGATTGAGGAGCTACAGCAAAGAGGGGTGCAGCCAGATTACTGCATCGTCGGTGAACCTTCTTCTATGAAAATGGTCGTCGCTCATAAAGGCATCTCTGTATTCCGCTGCTCAGTGCATGGTAAATCTGCACACTCATCGCTCACCCATCAAGGGGTAAATGCCATTAGTTACGCCGCTAAGCTAATTGGCTTTATTGACGAGCTGGCAGGTAGGTTGGCCGACTCTGATCAAACAGATCCTCTTTTTGATGTGCCTTATTCTACTTTATCGATAGGCACTATTAAGGGCGGTACCGCGACCAATATTGTTCCTAATCTTTGTGAATTTACCTTTGACTATCGCAACTTGCCGAGCATGGGCACGGCAGATATTCTACCCGCCATTAAACAAAAGATTGGCGAGCTCAATGAGCAAATGCAGCAAGTGGATACGAACACAGGTATTGAGATTGAGCAGTTAGAAAGTGTGCCTGCCATGACCGACACTGAAAGCGAGGCTCTACAACAACTAATAGCCGGCCTAGTAAGTTCTTCAGCCCGTCACAAAGTGGCCTATGCAACGGAAGGAGGGCAGTTTACCAATGCCGGTATCCCTACTGTGATTTGTGGCCCAGGCAGTATCGAACAGGCACATAAGGCCAATGAGTTTGTTGAACTAGAGCAACTGGCTCAGTGCGATGTTTTTTTAAATAAACTACTAGAAACTTTGCAAAGCTAACCAAACCGAAGACTTAATCACCACAAACCTCATAGTTCCCATTTTTTAAGGCAAGACTGCATGAGCCTGTCCGTATTTTTGTTGTTCTTATTTAGCACCGTGTTAGTTTCTGCCACGCCTGGCCCCAATATGCTACTTGCCTTCCAGTACGGGCTAAATCATGGGGTGCGTCAGACCTTGTGGGTATTGGCTGGCCTGAGTTTTGGGTTATTTATGCTATTGGTATCGGCCTTATTGGGCATCGATATTATTAGCCGCAAACTGCCTTGGTTACTGACTGTGATGAAAGTAGCTGGGGCGCTGTATCTAATTTATCTGGGCGTGCAGTCTTGGAGGTATGCAGATGATACTGTGCAATTTAACAAAGATGCTGAGTCTCAAGTTCCTCAAAGTCAGACTCAAGCTCAAGCTAAAGGTCATATAGTCAAAAGCGCAACACAGCGTTTTCGGCAAGGCATGTGGGTATCCCTGTCTAATCCTAAAGCCATCTTGTTTTTTGCTGCCTTTTTTCCCAAATTCATTAACTTTAATGCCCCACTGTGGCCGCAATATGTGTGGTTAACGTTAGGATTCTTTATTAGTGAAACCACTTGGCAAATGGCGTATACCATAGGGGGAACTAAGCTATCAGGCTGGCTAGGTCAGGGCTCAAGACTGCTTTGGCTTAATAGAATATGTGGTCTGATATTTATATTTATCGCTATCGCACTGCTGTGGGAAGTGGTGGCTGTAAACATTTAATAGTCGATATCTATGAACAGTGTTTATTGACTGTTTAATAAGATATGAAAACTAAAATAATCAAAAAAAGCGCCTAATGATGAATGAACTGACCCCCAAATGTTGGACGGTTTAGTTTAGATCAAGGACTGAGTTCTGTATTGCACAGGACTCAGTCCTTTTAGTTTAAGTTGAATACGTT
>NZ_FUGD01000137.1 GCF_900162815.1 Psychrobacter pasteurii
AGCGGTTAGCGCAATAAATATGACGTTCTCTAGTGGATGATAGAGGTTTTTGTTTTGGCGTCTTGGGTCATTGAGTTTGGCAAAGAACTCTCTTGGATCATTGAGCATAATAGCTACCTCTTATGGATCGGTTGCTATATTTTACTCCTTCTTTGACTTTTTGTAGTGCGATTGCCCTGATACGAGGTATAGGCACATTTTACTATTTGGCTTACGCGCTAAATAAGGGCGTTTTTGATCCCACTGAGGCCAGCGACTTATGGATTATTTGTTCTATTGTAGTGATTGGCTCAATCTTCATCCATGGCGTCACCGCGCCGCTATTAATGAAGCTGTCTACTGGAACAAAGTAACTTGAAGCTGTGAGTGAATAAAATCATCAACTATTGTTGTTGATCAAGCCATTGCAAAATAGTCTCGGTAATCGCAAACTGGCGAATATCGGTACTCATGACCACATCGTAGTTATGCACAAATGCCACAGCAAGCTCTCGCTCAAAATCACACCAAGCCACTGAACCATTATAGCCCATATGGCCAAAGGCAGAGCTTAGCTCCTCACTGCTATAATAACGACTAAAAACTCTATGATAACCCAGACGCCACTGCATGCTGTGAGGATCAGCTGCGGGCATAATGGCATCTGGACCTTTAACATTAATTTGCGATAATTGCTGAAATACTTGCTCAGAGATGAGCTGTTTGCCTTGCCAGCTTCCTTTATTGGCAAGCATGGCATACATCTTAGCCAATGCATCAGCTGAAGCCACATTATTTGCTGCAGGTATTTTTGCCATCAATGCGTCGGCAGTATAGTAATTAAAGCCTGAGCGTCCAGCAGGGACCAAAGCATACTTAAAGTCCTGCATTTGGATGCTACTCATATCAAAATATAAATTGGCAATATCTAAGGTATTTAAAACCGCTCCATCACTATCTTTGTCTTGCTGCTTATAAGCACTCTGCCAGCACGGGTAAGCCGTCATATTTTGATAGATTTGCAAAGTTTGTTCATTATCAGAGCGTAGTTTGGGCTTAGCACTTCTTTTTTTAGGGGCAGAAAGATCAGACTGTGGTTGCTCTTTTACACCAATAAAAGTTTCGAAATCTTCAAAGTTCTTAGTGAGCGTGGCCACATCCGCCAGTTTTTGTTGAGGAACCCCAAAATAAAGACTGCCCTCAATACCTAGCGGTTTTGCCAAATATTCATTGATAACTTCATTTAATGTTTGATTGGTTACCTTCTCTATCAAACCTCCCAATACCCAGCCGGAGACCAGAGCACTATAAGCACTTGTCGCCTGCTCATTGGCTGGGACTCTAGAGCTCATGGCTTCAACTCGACTCAACATCTGTTGCCAATCAACCATATCTTCCGCGGTATCGGTAACTGACTGAATATTAAATAGCCCTGCTTGATGGGTTAGCACTTGGCGTAAAGTAATGTCCTGCTTGCCATTTGCTGCAAACTCTGGCCAATAATGTGCCAACCGTTGGTCATAGTCCAATAAGCCATTAGACACTAGGATATGAATCAGCGTTACCAATACCCCTTTTCCAGTAGAAAAGTTCAGCGATAAAGTATCTTTGTCCCATGGGGTGTCAGGTACGGCGTAGCCAGCATTGGCTTGTGCAATCAACTCCCCCTTATGATAAACCACCACAGAGCCACCTGCTGGTGCGTCCTCTAATTGTAAATCTCTCATAAGCTGGGTTAATTGTGCTTGCAGATTATCCATAGGCTAACTCTAAAAATTAAATATTAAAAAACAAAGATGAGCAGGCTATAAAGTGTCCATTTATCAAATGATAGCCAGCCTATTATTAATAAGACCCGTTATTAGCGCGGCACCAATAAACGCATGCGCACTTCTTCTTCCAGACCGGTTAGGCCATGCTGCTTACCACGCTCCATAGCTGTGTCCATTTTACGACCACGCAGCCAGCCTGCACGCAAGGCCATACAAGCCCCTACTCGGTTACCTGAGCCACAATGAAGCAATGTTTTTTTGCCATGATGTGCACGTAAGGCCTTATCAAACTCTAATAGGTTGACCTGCTTTAGATCATCCGCTCCTGAAATGGGTAAATGAGTATAATGAATACCGGCCGCTTCTACTGCAGACTTCTCATCAAAGCTTAGCTCAGAGTCAGGCTGAAGATTGATGATATGTTCAATACCCGCCTCCGCAATTTTTGCAAGCTTCTCTGGAGACAGCTTACCTGTAACTACAGTATTAGCATCTGGAAACTTAGCATTGTCTAATATTTGCTCTAACGACTCCTGCAATGATGCTGCTTCTTGTTCCTGAGTTTCAGTGTGCTCGGCTGTTGTTGTAACCTCATTGGCCATATTGTTTCCCTTATAAACGTAATAAATTCAGCTAAAGCCCTAAGCCTTAGCTGAATCCTAATAAACATAACAATGATAGTTTATCTTGCTAACGTTTTAAAGCTTACAGTTTTTTGATAGTGCCTGCTAGGTGCGGCTTATCATTTTTTGCACTATATAGATCAAACTCTACTGTGCCATCTTTTTGTAACTTAGCTAAGTTATCACCAATTAGCTCAACCTCTGAAGGTAACAAAATGGGTAATTTGAAAGCCACATCAACGGTATAAGCTTCTGGTAAATCCATTACGCTTAAGCACTTAGCTTTTGACCACATACCATGAGCAATGGCTTTTGGGAAACCAAAGGCTTTAGCAGTTACTGCGTGAATATGGATTAAGTTAAAATCACCTGAGATTTTGGCATAACGACGTCCAATATCTTCTGGTACTGCAAAGATACTGTGTAAATCATCTTTGGTCGCATCAGGCTTTTGATTAACTGTTTTTGGCTTGCTGTCTCTGCTACCTGAGCTCTCTGTTTTTTGACGAGATAAATAGGTTGAAGTACCTTCCCAAACCAAATCTTCGCCACTATAAACTTCGGTCACAAAGTCAAACTGTTTGCCTTTGTCATGATCACGAAGGTTGGCAAAGCTAACGCGCATAGACACCACTTCTGAGTCAGCAATACGGCGATGCTGCGTCACAGAGTTAGCAACGTGTACTAAGCCTAGCATGGCAAATGGGAAAGCCTCATCAACCATCATATTCATCTGTAAAGACTGAGACAATACGGCAAAGTAAGTTGGTGGAATCTGACCGTTATCCGCAAAACCACAAATACGGCGATAGTCTTGCAGGTTAGTCTTATTAACTTTTAATTCATTTACTGAGTATGTGGCTTCAGGTAATACGTTCTTTTTACCTTTTTTCTTACCACCAACGATAGGTAGTAATGATTTAATGACTTTCGGATAGGTTTGGCGGGCTTCAGGTAAGCTCTTAAAGTCACGAATGGTCATAATTAGTCCTTATTATTAATGCATAGGTTATGGCAAATTATTATAAAAAGAGCCATCATAATGATGGCCCCTTTACTGCAAATATCGCAGAGATAGCAAATGGCTTACATGCTACTACCAATGGCTATCTTATAAGCTTGATAAAGCAGATTAAGCGCCTAATAAGCTTTGACCACAAACGCGTACGATATTGCCGTTAACACCACTTGAAGCTGGCGTTGCTAACCAAGCTGTTGCTTCAGCAACGTCGATTGGTAGACCACCTTGGCTCATAGAGTTCATACGACGACCCGCTTCACGAATGGCTAATGGAATAGCGGCAGTCATTTGTGTCTCGATGAAGCCTGGAGCAACTGCGTTAATGGTAATGCCTTTGCCTTCTTCTTTTAGCTTCTTAGCAGTCGCCTGAACCAGACCAATAACCCCTGCTTTCGAAGTAGCATAGTTAGTCTGACCTAGGTTACCAGCGATACCTGAAATTGAAGACACACAAACGATACGGGCATCGTCATTTAGCACGTCATTTTCAAACAGGTAGTCGTTAATGGCTGCGATACTTTGTAAGTTAATATCGATAACCATATTCCACTGGTTTTCATCCATCTTAGCTAGTGTTTTATCACGAGTCACACCTGCGTTATGCACGATACCATCTAAGCCATTGCGTTTGGCAGCAGCTTCAGCAATTTTCTGACCCGCATCTTCAGCAGTGATATCTAGAGCAAGCGTAGAGCCGCCGATTTCACCAGCTACTTTTTGTAGGTCTGCTTGCTGCTGTGGAATATCTAAACAAATCACATGAGCGCCATCGCGAGCCAATACGCGTGCCATTGACTCACCAATACCACGGCTAGCACCAGTTACTAGAACTGTTTTACCTGCAAAAGGCTTAGACCAATCTAGCTCTTGTACCTTGCCTTTACCAATGCGCACTACTTGACCTGAAACGTAAGCTGAGCGAGCAGAGATGAAGAAACGTAAGGTTGAGTCGATATTAGCTTCTGCATCTTTACTTACATAAAGCAGCTGCGAGGTAATACCGTTTTTGAACTCTTTACCCACAGACTTCACAAAACCTTCAAGGGCTCTTTGTGCTAAGGCTTCACCAATAGACTCACACTCTTCTGGTGGACGACCAACGATGATTACGCGACCAGACTTCTCAACTTGACGAGCAACTGGATGGAAGAAGTCATACATCTCTTTTAGGTCAGGAGCATAACGGATGTTACTGGCATCAAAGATAAGTACTTTGTACTTTTCACTATTGTCTTCACTGCCTTTGGCCTCAACACCAGCACCCGTTAAAGCAGCTTTATTAGCATCATCGCCAGCCACATAAACTTCAGCATGAAGCTTATTTAATACTGTAGCAATGGCTTCACTTACGCTGCTATCTTCCCCTGCAGCTGAACCAAATAACACGCTACCGCGAACGACTTTCTCGCCCGCTTCAAAGCGATCTAATTTAGTAGGTAGAGGTAACCCTAGGTTTTTTGCAACTTTTTTACCTAGTGGTGACTGAACAAACTCTCCGTAGCGATCTGACATGAAATCTCCTAGTTATATTACCGATCGGTTTTAGTTATGAAAAACTACGCGAAATAGTTTCGCAACTTTATGCAGCCAACTAACTTGGCTAATTTTGTAAACATGGCAACACATGTTTAGGGTTTTAATTGGGTGAAAATATTTGGGCTGTAGTTTATTTAACCCCTATATTTTCAATTTAAATGAAGCATATTAAATAAAAAACTACGACTGCCCAGTTCATAGTCTAAAGCTCAAAGCCTCTAGCAAAGTTACTTAATAAAGGTTATTAGGCCAACCAATAACTACAAAACTAAGTAAAAATGCTCAATAAAAAAATAATCTTATAAAAAACAATAGCTTAAATTCTAAAAAATAATTAAAGCTTGAGGCTTTACCATAACTTCATTTTCTTTATGTTAAACCAGACACCCTATCTTTGTTAAGAAAGCTCATTTTTTTGCTTATCTTAGCAACACTTGGTTCACACTGTTAACGACATCCTATCAATCTACAACGAGATAAGATTGCCAATTATTGATGATGTGATAAAATTAACCTAATGTTATGAGTCAGTCCAGTAACGATAACATTATATTATTATAGAACAACATTTAGCACAATGCTTTAGTAACAATGTTAAAATTGTCTCTAATCACTCAGTTAATGTTTTCTTATGGTCTAAATATTAATAAGGGCTTTCCTTATTTAGTGACAAACGCCCGTACAAGACTTTAATTGGACTTCCAGTTTTAACAACGAGCCTCCCTTAACTAACCTCTTACAACTTTTTAAGAATAAAACTAAGTGGCTTTTTTTAAGTTATGAGTTATAAGGATATTAAATGAGCAATTCAAATTCGAAGAACAAGCAATCTAATGCCAAGTCAGCAGTGACTTCAACTGTGGTAAATAAAGCAGGCCAATCGTTATTAGATGAAAATGCAGCCTCTACAGACAACGCCAAGCAAGCAGATTCCTCAGTAGACTTCTCTAACCTGCAAAATGAAGTGGCTTCTTCTTCAAAATCAGAAGAAGATGCTGTGAGTAGCAAAGACAGAGCGGCTAAACAAAAAATTATCGAAGAAACTAAAGCCCAGGCTGCACAAGAAAAAGAAGAACAAGACGCTTCTGATTCAGAAGCTGAGCAGACTGAAGCGGCTGCTAAAGACGCTAAAAAACCACAGAAAGCTCAAGAAAACAGTAAAGAGCAAACCAAAGAAAAAGCTTCTACCAAGCAAGAAACCCCTAAGAAGGAAGCTGCTAAACCAGAAGCTACTAAGCAAGAAGATAAGTCAGCCAAAAAAGAGGAAAAAAAGCCGTCTAAAGCTGATGAGTCTAAAAAAGATTCTACTGACAAACCCACAAACAATAAGGAAAAATCAATGTCTGATGCTTCAAAAACCTCAGCCCTTCCCCGTCGTGTCGCCATTTTAGGTGGTAACCGTATTCCATTTGCACGTTCAAATGGCCCATACTCTGATGCCAGCAACATTGACATGTTGAGTGCTGCTCTTAACGGTCTAGTTGAGCGTTATGAACTTCAAGGTGAGCGTGTTGGTGAAGTAGTTGCAGGTGCCGTTCTAAAGCTAAGCCGTGACTTAAACTTAACTCGTGAGTCTGCTCTAAATACAGCTCTTGATCCACAAACGCCAGCTTATGACGTATCACAAGCTTGTGGTACTGGTCTTCAAGCGACTTTTGCAGCCAGCAACAAAATTGCTTTAGGTATTATTGATTCTGCTATCACTGGTGGTGTTGATACTACTTCTGATGCTCCTATCGCTGTGGGTGATGGCCTACGTAAAGCCCTAATTAAACTAGGCGCTGCCAAAACCAACAAACAACGCTTAGCTGCCTTAACCAGCATCAACCCTAAAGAGCTTATCGATGCCCCACAAAATGGTGAGCCACGCACTGGTTTATCAATGGGTGAGCACCAAGCTATTACTGCACTAGAGTGGAACATCTCTCGTGAAGCTCAAGACGAGCTAGCGGTTAACAGTCATCACAACCTAGCCCGTGCTTATGAAGAAGGCTTCTTCGATGACCTAATCACTCCATACAAAGGTCTGACTCGTGACAACAACTTACGTCCAGATTCTTCACTAGAGAAACTAGCTACTTTGAAGCCTGTGTTCGGTAAGCGTAACGCTAACCCAACTATGACTGCTGCTAACTCTACCCCTCTAACTGACGGTGCTTCTTGTGTACTACTAGGTACTGATGAGTGGGCTGAAGCTCATGGTCTAAAACCACTGGCTTACATTGTGCATCAAGAAACTGCGGCAGTAGACTTCGTAGGTAAGAGCGGTCCTAAAGAAGGTCTATTAATGGCACCTGCTTATGCTGTACCTCGTATGCTTGAGCGTGCTGGCCTAACTCTTCAAGACTTCGACTTCTACGAAATCCACGAAGCGTTCGCCTCACAAGTTCTATCAACTTTAGCTGCTTGGGAAGATGAGACTTTCTGTAAAGAGCGTCTAGGTCTAGATAAAGCTTTAGGTTCTATCGATCGTAGCAAGCTAAACGTTAACGGTTCATCACTAGCGGCAGGTCACCCATTTGCTGCAACAGGTGGTCGTATCTTAGCTACTGCTGCTAAACTTCTAGATCAAAAAGGCTCAGGCCGCGCCCTAATCTCTATCTGTGCTGCAGGTGGCCAAGGCGTAACTTGTATCCTAGAAAAATAAGCTGAGTCTTAATTGATTAAAGACAAATTGCTTAAATAAAAAAAGAGTCCAAATTCGTTATGAACTGACCCCCAAATGTTGGACGGTTTAGTTTAGATCAAGGACTGAGTTCTGTATTGCACAGGACTCAGTCCTTTTAGTTTAAGTTGAATACGTTC
>NZ_FUGD01000099.1 GCF_900162815.1 Psychrobacter pasteurii
TCGACTAAAGATTTTAGCTGAGAGTATTTTGCCGTCAAAGCGCAAGGCTTCACGCATACGAACCCAACCTAGATTTGGTATGCGAATCTGTCTGCCTTTAACAGCAAACTGGTCATTGGACAGGCTAAACCTATCGTTAACGCCTTTCTTGCGAAACTGTGGATACTTAGCCTCGCCTTTAAAAAATCGTTTGTAGGCATCACCTAGTTGCATAATAGCAAGCTGTGGGGCGCACTTCGTTACCTCAAGCATAAACGGGTACTTATCACGCTTAATGGCGTTTAATTGTTTGCGTAGCTTGCCTTGAGTGGGCTTTAGTAATTTGCTTTCATCAACATCAATACCAATAATGAGGCAAGCATCACGATAGGCTTTATCTTGAGCATACTGTCGTTGCCACTGAGCTAACGCCCAGTTATAGGCAAGACGAGCTATACCGCAAGCCTTAGCAAAGTAAGTGGCTTGCTTGTTGTTTGGAGTAAGCTCAATGACATGGCCTCGTATCATTCTAAACTTGCCTTAACTGCTTCAATGAGTTTTTTATTCTTCTTACTAGGTGAACCATAAAGTCTTGCTGAAAACACTGTGATGATCTCAAGTACGTCTTGCGCCAATTCTTCTTCAAACGATAAGTTTTCACCTTGATTAATGATAACAACTTCAACTTGACGAGCTTCACACAAAGCAAAAACAAGTTCTGCCCCAAAACGCAGTAATCTATCTTTATGAGTTAGCACCAGCCTGTCTATTTTGTTGTCTAAAATATCATCAAGCAGGCGTTTTAAGCCTTTTTTATGATAGTTCATACCACTACCTAGATCGCTAATCACCTCGAATGACCAGCCTTGAGCAGAGCAATACAGCTCAAGAATTTCAATCTGACGCTGTAAGTCGGGCTTCTGTTCATGACTTGAAACACGAGCGTAAGCTATGGTTTTACGTTGTTGCTCCACCTTATTACGAGTCAGGTTGGGGTTTATTTTAGATAAGTCATACCTACGATGGTCTTTGGGTGTTCTTTGGGCGACAAGTACACCTGTCTCATCCCATCTTCGTAGAGTTGAGACAGAAACGCCTAACTGATTAGCTGCTTGTTTTATGCTTAATAATCTACTCATAATGAGTGATTATAGATAGTTTTAGGTATCTTTGTGGTTACTGTTTGTAACCCCTTTAATATATTTGCCAATAGTCACCACAGCGACAGCAAGTTTGCTAAAATACAGCTAATTATATTTAGCTACCGGAACTTTGCTTTGAAATCACTAAATCTATCAAAAATCTATTCAGCACTCCTTTTATCAGGTGCGGCATTGTTTGTAACCGCTTGTGATAAGTCGGATACTTCAGATCCCGTTGTAACTAACGAATCCACCAGCGAAGCTTTAAATTCTGAACAAAGCATTAAGCAACACGCTGATATATTTTCAGGCTGCTACACCGTGAGTCAAGATGAGCCTGCACAAATTAAGGTAAGCCAACAAGCACAAGGCTTAGTGATGCAGATGAAAGAGCCTGAATCTGCTAATAGAGTTTGGGATGACCCAGAAGCTTTAGAACCCATCGCTCTTGACCAAGTCTCAAAGTACTTCTCTATTGATAAAAATAATGTAGAAGGAATGATTGGTCGACCAGATAGAGTTTTTGTGGTGGCGCAGGTTAAGCAGGCTTATGTCAATATTGATCCTACTTTAGACAGCCCTTATCTAGGCTCTATTCTGCAAGGCTCTAATACCATCTATAAAGTTGAGTGCGATGACACACCGGCAGAAGACCTGGTAGAAAACCCACAGCAGAATAAAGACGTGGGTAATATCGTAATCAAGCCTGCAGGCAAGGTAGAGAGTTAAACGGTTTTATTTAAAAGTATAAAGTTTAAAAGCTCAAAGCACACTAAGGCATAATGAGTTTTAAAGCCTCTACAGCATTAAAGTTTAGTATCTAAGTCACTAGGTAATTAGGAATAAAAATGGGTTTTTTAAATTATTTATTAATGGGGGCGTTGGCTTACGCAGCAGGCTGGGCAGTTCGTTTGTACGTATTAGAAAAAGGCTCTAAGCCAGAGCAGCCTTATAGCCTTTCACATCCTAAAATTAAAATTTATTTGGCAATGTTCTTTGGAGGTATGCTGTTAATATCTGCATTATTAGGCAAATTTGTGTTAGGGCATGAAGGTTTGGATGTGGCGTTTGTTATTGTTAATAGCTTAGTGGCAACCTTTGTTTTTTCTTTTGGCTTAAGTCCGGATCACATCAGACACGACTTGCCTGACTAAAGGTGTGCTAATTAGATTGGCCATTACAATAACTAAAGCACCATAAAATAAACCCCATAAGCTAACTTATGGGGTTTATTTTTTTACTAAGAAGATAAAGCTTAAGGCTCAACCACCTCAACCCCTTCTTTAGTATCTACCACTTTTGAGCCAGCAGGGTGAGTTGTGGTTTCAACAACGGAAATATAAGCATCCGTATTGTTGTCATCGTTAATATCTACCGAGGTTAACTCTTTTTGCTTAACCACTTTAACCGGCTGATTGGCCTCAATGTTATGAGCTTGCTCAGGCGTTACAATAGCAGGACCGCGACTGGCTTCAACTGCTTGTACAGCTTTTTGCTTATCGGTTTGACCCTCAAAGACATTCACTAAGTTGCGGTACTTGGAAGTAGGAACAGCAACAGGACCTAAGTTAGCGCCGCCGCCCAACACACGATACAGATCAATCTGGTTATTTAGACGCTCTTGCTCTAAATTCAAGATAGACTGCTGAGTTGAGAATAAAGAACGCTGCGCATCTAGAACCGCAAGATAGTCATCAACTTGGGCCTTAAAGCGCGCTTCAGAGATATCAAATAGGCCTTGATAGTTCTCTTGTAAGCGGTATTCAGCCTGGGTTCTTTGATCCAGCGTTGCGCGGTCAGCCAGTACGTCATTCACTTCTTTAAAGGCCGCTTCAACAGCACCTTCGTATTGAGCAACGGCTTGATCACGCTCAATCTGCGCCACTTCATAGTTGGCGTCACGTTGACCGGCATCAAATAAAGGTAGCTTAACTGATGGGCCAAATGACCAACTGGTAGCGCTACTTTTAAACAAGTCAGATAAGTCACTACTTGAATAGCCTAGGTTGCCTGTCAAGCTGATTGAAGGGTAGTACGCAGCACGAGCCACTTCAATATTAGCACCCGCTGCTTTTAAGTTATATTCAGCTTGAAGTACGTCAGGACGGTAGCGTAGCAGATCACTAGGCAGGCCAGCACTTAATACTTGGCTAGAAGCAATAGCTGGTACTGCAGGATCTGGGAGCATATCATCAGTGATAGGGGCGCCAACTAGGTATTTCAGCGCATTTCTGGCTTTTAATACTCCGCTTTGAGCATTTAATGCCGCAATACGAGCAGTTTCAGCTGAAGCGGCTGCTTGTAGAGAAGGCGCTTTAGAGTCGATACCTGCGTCTAAACGGGCTTTAGTGATGCGCAATGACTCTTCACGAGTTTGTAGCGTACTCACCGCAAGCTCCAGCTGTTTTTGCTGATAGCTTAGGTTGACATAGCTTTTGGCGATATTGGCAATTAAGCTAACTTGAGCGGTATCTTTAGCGGCTGTGGTGCTTAAGTAGTTTTGTAATGCCTGATCTTTTAGGCTGGCAACTTTACCCCAGAAATCAAGCTCATAAGCCGCCATTCCAAGACCGACACTATAGTTATCACTAGGGTTACGGTCTCTGGCATTATTTGCACCGCGAGAGTACTCACCGTTAAGCCCTACATTAGGCGCATCATTACTGTCGGTAATACGGTATTGAGCTTGAGCTTTCTGGATAGCCAGCACAGCTTGCTTAACGTCTTTGTTGTTATCTAGACCCATTTGGATAAGCGCTTTTAGCTTAGGGTCGGTGTAAAAGCTCTGCCAACGTACTGCGGCAAGACTTGAAGGCACTTGGTTATTACCATAAAGCTCGTAATTTTCCCCTGGTAGAAGAGGAATATTGGGACGAGCAACTACCGGGCTTGTATCAGCAGTTGGTATGCTTTGACAGGCGCTAATAGCGACTGTCAAAGCAGATAAACCAAATAAACGTGCCCATTTATTAGATGTATTCATAGCAAATGCACTCACGGCTCGACTTTTAGAAGTTATATTTGATTTTACAGATGTCGTCATTGAGTGTTATCTCCAAAATTGGCTGGGGTAGAGGCTGTGCTCGTATCAGTAGTCGCTAATGCTGGATTAGGCTGAGTTTGAACACCATTGCCAGAACCGTTATTTGTGCCATCTCCTTTATATTTAAATATGGTACGTACCCATACATAGAACATAGGAATAAAGAAGATACCTAAGAAGGTTGCGGTAAGTACACCACCTACGACACTGGTACCAATGGCATTCTGACTTCCTGCACCTGGACCGGTTGCTAAGTAAAGTGGTAATACACCTAGACCAAATGCCAATGAAGTCATGATAATAGGACGGAGGCGCTGACGGGCAGCAACCATAACCGAATCCTTCAAGGACATGCCAGCCTCTTGGTGTTCTTTAGCAAACTCAATAATCAAAATAGCGTTCTTAGCGGATAGACCTACGATGGTTAATAGACCCACTTGCAAGTAAATATCGTTTGCAAAGTCTCGGAACCAGGTAAACATAACCGCCCCTAATACCCCTAATGGTATCACTAAAATAACCGCAAAGGGCACCGACCAGCTTTCATACAAGGCTGCTAGACATAAGAAAACAACTAAAATAGATAGAGCATACAGCATCGGCGCTTGTGCACCTGACTTTTTCTCTTCAAGTGACATGCCGGTCCATTCATAGCCCACACCTTCAGGCAATTGACCTACCATGGCTTCCATGGCTTCCATCGCTTCACCGGTACTTAAACCGGGTGCGGCATTACCTTGAATGTTCATTGAAGGGAAGCTGTTATAACGGGTTAGACGCGGAGAACCATGTTGCCATTCACTGTCTGAGAAGGCATCAAATGAAATCATGTCACCTTTGTCGTTACGCACATACCACTTGTTAATGTCTTCAGGGTTAGTACGACTGTCGGCTTCACCTTGAACGAATACTCGCTTCACACGACCTCTATCTACGAAGTCATTGACATAAGATGAACCCCAAGCAGTTGATAGCACACTGTTGATTGAAGACAAGGGTAGACCATAAGCCGCGGCTTGTTCTTGATCAATATTAACTTTTAGCTGTGGCGCATCTTCCTGACCGTTAGGACGGACACCCGCAACTTGATCGCTCTGGCTCGCCATACCTAACAGCTGGTTTCGGGCTTCTACCAGACCGTCATGACCAATATTGCCCACGTCTTGTAGCATTAAATCAAAGCCACTGGCGTTACCTAATTCAGTAATAGCCGGTGGAACTACTGCGAATACTTGAGCTTCATTAATCTGGGTAAAGAAGTAGCCCATGGCGCGGCCTGCTACCGCCTGAGCGGAGTTTTCTTCACCAACACGGCCTTCCCAGTCTGATAAACGGACGAAGGCTAAGCCCATGTTTTGACCTTGACCGGCGAAACTAAAGCCAGCTACGGTAAATACAGAGGCCACGTTGTCAGGCTCTTGGCTTTCATAATAACCTGAAACTTTATCAAGTACCGCTTGGGTTTCATCTAAAGAGGAGCCCGAGGGTAATTGTACCAAGGTAATCATAATCCCTTGGTCTTCTTCAGGTAAGAATGACCCTGGGATACGCATGAAGATTACTGCCATTAAACCAATAATAGCTGCGTAACCTAAAGCATATAACCATTTTACATTAACGCTTTTACCAATAATATTCTCATAAGAGCGACTGGTTTTATCAAAAGTGCGGTTAAACCATCCGAAGAAGCCTTTTTTGTCTTCACCATGATTTTTTTGACGTTTCAATAAAGTCACACACAGTGCTGGGGTAAAGATTAAGGCAACTACCGCAGACAGTACCATACTGGTAATTAGGGTAATTGAGAACTGACGGTAAATAACCCCTGTTGAGCCACCGAAGAAGGCCATTGGTACGAATACTGCTGATAAAATCAAAGCAATACCAATAACAACCTTACTAATCTCGCCCATCGATTGGATGGTAGCGTCTTTAATAGAGATGTGCGGATCTTCTTCTAAGATACGCTCAACGTTTTCCACAACAACAATCGCGTCATCCACAAGTAGACCAATGGACAGAACCATAGCGAACATGGTCAGGACGTTAATACTAAAGCCGGCAATGTACAGTACCGCAAACGTACCTAACAGAACCACAGGTACCGCTAGTGTTGGAATAATAGTGGCACGCCAGTTCTGCAAGAATAAGAACATTACCAAGAATACTAAGATAATGGCTTCGATTAGCGTCTTAACAACTTGCTCAATAGATAATTTAACGAAAGGTGTAGTGTCATAAGGAACTACAGAAACTAGCCCTGGTGGGAAGTTGGCTTCAAGCTCAGCCATACGCTGTTCAACCAATTGTCTGGTATCTAAAGCGTTAGAGCCTGGTGCCAGTGAAATACCCATACCTGCTGATTTTTTGCCATTGTATAGGGCGTTAACACTGTAGTTTTCACTACCTACTTCTACATTTGCTACATCACGCAGACGAACTTGAGCGCCTGAGCTGTCTGTTTTTAGCAAGATATTTTCAAACTCTTCAGGAGTCTGTAAATAAGATTGTACGGTAACCGTTGCGTTAATAACTTGTTTTTCGTTATTAGCAGGCGCTTGACCTAATTGACCCGCTGAAATCTGAGCGTTCTGAGAGCGAATGGCGTTAACCACATCGCCTGGAACTAAGTTATAGCTACGTAAGCGAGCAGGGTCTAACCAAACACGCATGGCGTAAGAAGAACCGAATAACTGTACGTCACCCACCCCTTCAACACGGCTAATTTGGTCCACAATATTTGAGGCCACGTAGTCCGCGATATCTACGTTGTCCATAGAGCCGTCTTCAGAGATGAAGGCTTGAACCATTAAGAAGCCACTTGAGGACTTGTTAACGTTTACCCCTTGACGCTGTACAGATTCAGGAAGCGCACTCATGGCCGCTTGTAGTTTGTTCTGTACTTGAACTTGCGCGGTATCTGGATCGGTACCGTTTTCGAAGGTTAGGGTAACTGAACCGCTACCACTAGAAGAACTCGTTGATGACATATACATTAAGCCATCAAGACCCTTCATACGTTGTTCGATCACCTGAACTACCGAATCCTCAACAGTTTGGGCGTTAGCACCTGGATAAGAGGTACTGACACTAACCGTTGGCGGTGCAATACGAGGGTATTGCTCAATCGGCAAGTTAATGACCGCGATAATGCCCAGTAGCATGATTAAAATTGATATTACCCATGCAAAAATAGGGCGGTTAATAAAAAATCTCGACATGATATTTTCCTAGTCTGCCTATTTTTGAGTTATTTTGCAGCGTCCGTCTCAGGTGTTTCTTGCTTTTGCGGCGCTACCGGGCCTTTTGGTGTTTGAGACTTATTGGCTACAGGACCTTGTGCTTGAGCTGCGCCGCCTTGCTGTGCGGCGTTACCTGCAGAAGCAGCTTGATAAGGCTTACTTACCACTTCTTGCTCTGGCTTCACTTTAGAGCCACCTATCACAACGATGTTTTCACCGGCTTGTAAACCGTCGGTAACAATCCAGTTGCCGTTATAAGTACCTTCAACAGTAACATCACGGACCTGAATCTTATCGTTCTGGTCAACGATATATACTTGAGTGTCGCCTTTAGGCGTACGCGTTAATGCACTTTGTGGCAATAAAACAGCGTTGTTAATTAGGCCTTGAACCAGACGTGCTTTGACATACATACCTGGTAGTAGCATATAGTTATCATTTTTGAAGATAGCTCGTAGAGTAACCGCTCCAGTATCTTGATCGACATTGGCTTCTGCTAAAGACATCTGACCTTTAATAGGGTAGGTGCTACCATCTTCTAATACCAACTCGACCGTATTGGTGCCCGCTTGAAGCGCGCCACTGGCCTGTTGCTGTTTTAGTTTTAATAACTCAGAAGAAGATTGACTGATATCTACATAAATAGGGTTAATCTTAGAGATAGTAACCATAGGGTTGGCTTGGTTAGCATTCACTAACGCACCGGCAGTCACATTAGAGCGATCTGAAATACCAGAGATTGGGGCTCTTACGATAGTACGATTCAGGTCTAACTGAGTGCCTGACAATTGAGCTTTGGCAGTATTTACAGCAGCTTGTGAGCTGGCAATGTTAGCTTGTGCTTGCTGCGCGGCCGCTTGAGCACTATTTAAACCAGCTTGAGCGGTCTTTAACTGCGTAACTGCTTGTTCGTATTGCTGTGCTGAGATAGCTTGCTGAGCAACCAGAGGCTTAAGACGTTGAACATCAGCTTGAGCTTGTTCTAAAAGCGCTTTTTGTGATTCGATATTGGCCACAGCGTTGTTATAACTGGCTTTAGCAGTTTGAACGTTCGCTTCTGCTTGTTGCACCGCCGCTAGGCTAGCGCCTTGACTAGATTGATAGTTTTCAGGGCTGATTCTATATAGAGGCTGACCTTTTTGAACCATACGACCTTGCGGATAAAGGATTTCGTCCACAACGCCTGTCACTTGAGGTCTGATATCGGCTACCTCGTACGCGGCAGTACGACCTGAGAACTCATGAACTAAAGGCACGGTTTGGAATTGGACGGGCATGACATTCACAACTGCCGGGGGCATCTGTTGCTGAGCAGCTGCAGCATTTGCTTCGTCGTCTTTTTTATCACAGCCAGCAATAAATAGGCCGGATACAGCTAAACTAATAGCGATGAAAAGGTGCGAGTGTTTCATGTAAAAAAACCTTAGTAGTGGGTCATCACAAGCAAAATTTTGCTAGCTTGTACGCAAGAGGATGGTGTGTGTTTACAAATTACACGTACTTTAGCAATGAAAAGCTAGATGCTTGTTTTAAATTTGTAAATATCGTAGTGACTATACTTTCATCTTCCTAGTTTATAAATAAATAGGCGACTTATAAACCTTTTTTAGCAGGAATAATTACTGTAGCTACATTAAACAAAAGCAAAAAACAGAAAGGTCTGATTAACTTTCAAGGTCGCTAAAAGTAGCTATGGTGGCTTTTTGCGAGCATTAGACCGACTTAATGTAAGTAAAAACTGACGATATTTTTATAAATAAAAGCAACATTATATATTACAAGTGTAATGTATAACAGGCATGAACCTACAATTAATGCTATTTAGTTAAACCTTTTTAGTCTCTATTGCTCCATTAACCCAAAAAAATAAGCTCAGAAGACGGTTGCATCTTCTGAGCTCATATTGCTATTTATTAGGCTCTTATAGGATGTAGATCATAATGAAGCAAAAAACAGATATCTTTTAGACCAAATAACAGCTTAAGCCAAACGAGAGCTGGCAAGTTCAGTTAATTGCCATAGACCTTGACGGTACTGGTTATCAGGAAGTTGGCTTAGCGCTTGTTGTGCCAAGCGGGTTTCTTCTAAAGCACGTTCGCGGCAGTAATCCAGTGATCCTGATTCTTGCACCAATTTAATTAGGCCTTGAGCATCATCAACTTTACCGGTCTGAACCGCAATGCGTAATTTATTGTACTTGGCCTCATCGCTTTGTTTTAATAAGCGTAAAGCAACAATAGTAGGTAGGGTAGGCTTACCTTCGGCCAAGTCATCGCCTAGGTTTTTACCCATAAGTTCACTGTCGCCGCTGTAATCTAGAACGTCGTCAATGATTTGGAACGCATTACCGAAGTGTTGACCAAAGTCACTAAAGGGCTGCATAAATTCTGGCTTATCTTGTAGGATTGCCACACCAGCGGTTGCCATCATAAACAGTCGAGAGGTTTTACCATCGATAATGTTCATATAGTCTTGTTCTGTGGCTTCAGGGTTGTGCTGATGTTGTAGCTGTAATACCTCACCTTCTGCGATATCACAAGTACCATCTGAGAACAGCTGTAATAAAGGTAGGCTTTGAAAACCAACCAATAAGTTAAAAGCACGGGCAATTAAATAGTCGCCTACCAGTACCGCAGTAGGGTTGTCCCAAGTAGCGTTGGCCGTAGGACGACCACGGCGCATACCAGACTCATCAATCACATCATCATGCACTAAAGTGGCGGTATGAAGCATCTCAGTAATCGCAGCCAAATGCATGGCATCTTCAGATTGCTCATCCTTACACAGTCTTGAACACAGTAAAGTGATAAGGGGGCGCATACGTTTGCCGCCAGCATTAATCACATGCTGAGAGACATTCATTACCAATTGAACTTTAGAGTTTAAACTTCCAAAGACCTGCTTATCCATGATAGCGAAGTCATCAGCGATAATTTGTTGAATATCAGCATAGTCCACGATTGGAGTTTCATTTGATAACGGAGCTGAAGTTTCAGCAGCTGATGAGGCGGTATTTGATGTGGTCATATTTACGGTCAACTAAAATGAGAATAATGAAAAGTTATTATAAAGTGATTCAAATCTACAACAGGCCAACTAACCTAACAGTTAATGGTCTTAAATCTAATGTAAACACCTAAAATTTGATAGTCTGACAAATAAGTGTCTATTTAATTAGCTATTATAGTGTATAGCAATACTTACCATATAAAAAATGATTCGATATTAAACCAGCCTATAAATCGCCATTCTATTACAGTTTTCATTGCTTAAGAGTTATATATCGTTTTTGCATTGTTAACACAGTTTGGATAAATAATAGCTATTAATGGCGTAACGCATAATAACATAGGCCTAATTTGCATTCATCTATTGCAATTTTGGCCATAAGTGCGTAAAATTCCGTCTTCATATTCAAAGCTTATGGCAATACCGCATCAGTTAATAATAAAGACTCTCTTTATTTATTGGCCTATCGGAATTGTTTCAAAGCTATTTTCTGTAACTTTCCCTGTCGTGTACGTAGATCAGGCAAAAGCTGAAGTGTTATTTTAAATACTTTCAGGTATTTGGATAACCACGGCACACGGGTTAAACGGAGTCATAAGATGTACGCAGTTATTAAAAGTGGTGGTAAACAGCATCGTGTAAACGTTGATGAACTACTAAAAGTTGAGCTACTAAAAGCTGAAAAAGGCGAAACCATTAAAATCGAAGACGTATTAATGGTTGTTGATGGCGATGATTATAAAATTGGTCAGCCAGTTGTTGAAGGCGCAAGCGTTGAAGCTGAAGTAGTAGAGCACGGTCGCGGTAAAAAAATCCGTATCGTTAAGCACAAGCGTCGTAAGCATTATCACAAAGAGCAAGGTCACCGTCAGTGGTACACGCTTCTTAAAATCAAAGCGATTAATGTTTAATAGCTGGTTATTTCCCTTTACAAGTATATGGATAGCTGGCTTTTACATTAAACAATTTACAGTATTGGTTTGATGTCCTAATATTAGCTATCTATATAGTATAAAGTTTTTATAAATTAGTCTCAGTAAGGAGATTTCTCATGGCACATAAAAAAGCCGCAGGTTCAACTCGTAACGGTCGTGACTCTAACCCAAAAATGCTTGGCGTAAAAGTATTTGGTGGTCAAGATGTTGTGGCTGGTAACATTATCGTACGTCAACGTGGTACTGAATTCCACGCAGGCGAAGGCGTAGGCATGGGTCGTGACCATACTCTATTTGCTTTAACTGATGGTGTTGTTAAGTTCGATACTAAAGGTAAATTCAACCGTCGTTACGTTTCTGTTCAAGAAGCATAATCACTTGAATTTGGGTTGGACAACCAATCCTAACCAAAAAAAGCCCTGATATTTTATCAGGGCTTTTTTTATGTCTGTAGTTGGCAAAATATCAAATGTTAAAAGTTATTACAGAAATAGAGTATGTGACACAATTAAGCGTTTAACGCTATGCAAATCATAACTGTGTAACAAGCCAGAAGTTTTTTTTGCAATTATCTTCTAGTCAGGTAATAAAAGAAATGGCACACTACTCAGCAAGTTATAAGTAGGGCGGTTTATATGAGCTGCTGTTAACTGCTTATATTTTTGATCGACTTAATTTAGTACGATTTGTGCCAATACCCACGACTAATAGGCTATATTTTATGAATAGATATTTTTGCTTTGAAGTTTTGGCAGTAGGGCACTTAACCATTGAAGGACAATGAAATTATGAAAACTCAAGTAAATGATAATAACAAGACAAAAGCTATGATGAAAAAAGTAATGGGCACTGCGCTATCTGGAGCTTTAATTTTGGGTATGCCAGTTATGGCTGTGTCACAAGCCGCGCAAGCTGCGACAGCAGCAGATAACTTAACTGCAGCTAAGCGCTTAAATACTCTATTAAGTAATACCAAAAGCATGACAGCCAACTTCACTCAAACTACCAAAGGGGCAAATGGTGGTAAAAGTGGTCTAAGTGCTCAAAGTGGTACTTTTTCAGGTAATGTGAGTTTGCAGCGTCCTAACAACTTCCGCTGGAACATCACTTCACCCTCTGAGCAGCTTATCGTAACTGATGGTAGCGCGCTTTGGGTATATGACAAAGATTTAGAGCAAGTTACTCGTCAAAATGCCGATCAGCAACTAGGCAACACGCCAGCTTTATTGCTATCTGGTGATCCAAGTAAAATTGCTAAAAACTTTAAAATCACTCAGCCAAATGCTAAGAAAAACTATTATGTGCTGTATCCAAAATCTAGTGGCAGTAACTTCAATAGCTTAGCGGTAAGCTTCAGTGGCGGCAAACCAGTGATGATGGTATTAAACGACTCATTGGGTCAGGTAACTTCGATTAAATTTAGTAACGTGAAGCTAAACTCTAGTATTCCAAGCAGCCAATTCAAGTTTACTCCACCTAAAGGGGTAGATGTTATTAATCAGTAATCTATTGATTAGTTTTACTGACTAGTAAGAGGCTTCATTAAACTCAGCTTTTATGAGTTATAAATAAGCTGACTAATAGAAAATCCTAAAGGGCTCAAGCATAAGCTTGGGTCCTTTTGGGTTCTGATATTGGGTTAAAAATTTAGTTCTTTAAAAGATATGTTAAACTCAATATACGCAAAATAGGATTTAGGCTCTGTATATAGTTAGGCTATATTAATAATTGATGACTAGTCGATAAGAGTTTAAAACCACTAATTACTGATACTTGAGGACGAAATGAACGCCACAAAAGAAAAGTCACCCCCCCAAACGCTCAGAACAAAAACGCTCGCGCGAGACGAAGTGTAAGATACTTAATGCTGCTTTAAAAGAGTTCGCTTCTGCAGGGTTTGAAGGGGTTTCTACACGCGCTATTGCCAGCACAGCAGGGGTGAACCATACACTTATTACCCATCACTTTGGCACCAAAGAAGACCTATGGAAAGCTGCCGCTGAAGCCATATTTGATACGTATACTGAACAATCAGAAAAATATCTTGAGAGCCTTGGCAACTTAGATCAGCCTCAGGTGCTCCGAGAGCTACTGAAGCACTATATTAACTTTAGTGCAGATTTCCCCGACTTTCACCGCTTTATGATTCAAGCCAATCGAGGCGACTCAGAGCTATTAAATTGGTTCACTGATAAATACATCAAGCAGTATTCAGACTCTGAGTTGGATCTGTTGAAGCAGGCTCAGAAGTTGGGATTAATGCCTAAAGGGGATAGCTTACATGTCCGTTATTTATTTATGGGTGCGGTAACTTCTATCTTTACCTTTGCCCCACAGTTTAAGCGTCTATCAGGAAAGGATCCGTTTTCAAAAGATATTGTAGAGCAGCATATAGACTATATCTTCAAAATTTTTGCAGACAAAGATCATAAAGCTTAACAGTCCATGTTTGCTGTTTATGAAGCTACTAGCCCCTTATTTAAAAGGGCTAGCCATTTTTTGCGAACAGAATCAGCCCAGTCATAATGATGGCTATGCCTGCCAATCCTAAAGCAGAGGGCATAGGGTTATTTAAAAACACCATGCCACCCACTAAGGCAAATATCACTTCACTGGCCTGAGTGGCATCGACACCTGCAACTTCACTTGAGGTTTCTGCTCGTTCTCGGGCGAATAAAAAGACACTAGTGGCTATAACGCCTGATAAAAAAGCCACCAATAAAGTATTGGTTACTTGGCTTAAATCAGGCAGTTTGGGCTGAATGAATAGGCCTAAAATTAACCAAAAAGGCAGGCTGCCCATGGTCATCAGCCATACTTTATTAAATGAATTACTCAGCAAGTTAGTAGGGATGGTTGGTATTTTAGCCACTAAAACTTCTAACTTAGATTTGGGCAGCTCTTCTACTTTAGGGGTTGGACTGTCAGTATCAATGTAGTCGTCCATTTCAAGCGAGATAATTCTAGGAGAAATGGTGGTTAACGCCTCAAAGGCATCAAAGCCCTCATTATCCCAGTAGATTTGGTCAACAGAGCGCTTGGCAGTTTTGGCCTTTGCAATCTCTTCTACATTTAATTGCCGCGAGTTATAGGAAGCCTGCCACACCAGCTGACTGCCGATAGGATAGCTAAATGAGGCTATGATACAGGGCAGGGCGCCATAAATTAAAACCGTTGATAACGGGATATCCATTATGGCTCCCGTAGGCGCAGATAAGGCTTCACTCAAGTTGACCAGAATAACTCCAACCAACACTAAGACGGCATAGAAGATAAGCTTTCTTTCAAACTTATGACCAAAAGCCATCAACACAAATAAGCTGGCCACTACAGTGAACATGAAAGTGGCGGCGACGACCCAGCCACTGACATGATCGGCGGCATAACACAGTCCAGCATAAAAAATACCGAAACCGATACTGCCGGTGATGGTCCAAAAGCCCCAGTGATTTTTAAAAATCGTCCACAACTGCTGAACCCGGGAGGGGCCGTGTTGTATGCCAATCATTACGGTTAATATGACTAACATAAACAGGTAGCGTAGACTTGAGGACCAAAACCAGTGTCCCCCGGAGTTACTCATTAATTCGTTTAGGATATAGGTAGAGCTAAAAAAAGCACTAGCAATTAAGGTAATCAATATCAGCCTGACCATGAGAGACTCCTTCTAGTTCGGCTGTTGTGGGTTTAGGGTCTTCTATTTACCTTTAGCATCTGCCCATATAATTTTATGAAGCTGCAGCTGTAATCTTACTGGCAGAGCATCTTCTAAAATCCATTCGGCCAATTCACGGGCCAAACTAGGGACATCTACCGCTGCCACATCCCCTTGAGCATCTTCATGGACGTTGAACATGGGGGAGAACCATACTGTGCCTACTTTTTTATCTAGCTGGTACTCTGCGACCTTCTGTTTTGACCACTCATAATCACTACGGTTCATAATGACGAACTTTAGCTGGTCATGCTGGGTCAGGTGCTCTAAATTGGACCACAAGTTTTTATCTGACTCACCGCTACTTGGCGTTTTGATGTCCATAACTTTGCTTACTGCATCAGGTACTTCAGCCACAGATAAAGCCCCGGCTGTTTCTAATGAAACCTCATAACCTTCTTCAAGCAGTCTTTTGATTAAAGCGATGCAGTTAGGTTGAGCCAGAGGCTCACCGCCAGTCACACAGACCCGCTTACAAGGGTATTGGCCAATATCTGCCATAATGGCATCTAATGAGAAGCGCTCACCGCCAGTAAAAGAGTAGGTGGTATCGCAATACACACAGCGTAGCGGACAGCCTGTCAGACGAACAAATACTGTGGGTAGGCCTGAAGTCAGAGCCTCCCCTTGTAAAGAGTAAAAAATCTCCGTCATACGTAACCCAGATTCAGGGTCAGTGACAGGAATAGCTTGGCTACGTAGGGGTGTATTTTGAGTCATAATGTGTGCCTTGATAAATTTGGCGATGAGCAAAAAGCAAACAAAGAATAGGGTGCTCGTGTATAGAGTAATACTTGTTAGAATTTGAGGAGCAATCAATAAAAACGAATAAAGGTGCTTAGAGTTATCTAAGCACCTTATCCATATCTATGTGGCTATCAATAGTGTCTAGCCTGCTAATAACTGGCGAAAAACTTTAGCAAAATCAATGTCTATCATGCTAATAGCAATTAAGCTAAGCGTAGTAGTTCATTAATACTGGTTTTTGAGCGAGTTTTTGCATCGACTTTCTTGACGATAACTGCACAGTATAAGCTATGTGAGCCATCTTTTGAAGGCAAACTGCCAGAAACTACCACAGAACCTGCTGGTACGCGGCCATAGTGAACCTCGCCTGTTTCGCGGTCATAAATTTTAGTAGATTGACCGATGTAAACGCCCATAGAAATCACTGAGCCTTCTTCAACGATAACGCCTTCAACGATTTCAGAGCGTGCACCGATAAAGCAGTTGTCTTCAATAATAGTCGGGTTAGCTTGTAGTGGCTCTAGCACACCGCCAATACCAACACCGCCTGATAAGTGGACGTTTTTACCGATTTGAGCGCATGAGCCAACAGTTGCCCAAGTATCAATCATAGCCCCTTCATCAATATAAGCACCAATGTTGGTGTAGCTTGGCATTAATACCACGCCTTTCGCGATAAATGAGCCACGACGCGCAACGGCAGGAGGAACCACACGCACACCAGACTCAGCGAATTGTTGTTCAGTCCAAGTGGCAAACTTAGTTGGAACTTTGTCATAAAACTGTAGATGTTCACCCGTTTGCATCGGGTAATTATCGTTCAAGCGAAAAGACAAGAGTACTGCTTTTTTAGCCCACTGGTTGACTGTCCACTCACCATTTTTCTTTTCAGCAACACGCAGGCTACCATTATCTAGTTGTTCAAGAACGCTATTAACTGCGTCTTTAACGTCTTGTGGCATGGTGCTGGGGCTATATTCAGCACGGTTCTCAAAAGCTTGTTCAATAATTTTTTCTAATGACATATATTTTCCAAATAGAAGGGTTTAGATCCAAAGCGTCCTGTTATACAGCAGGTAACGCCTTGGATATTGTCGCTAATTTTTTTTACTTTAGCAAACTATAAAACTTAAGAGTGGGTTATCAGGCTTAAGATTATCTTATTTAGAGGCTTGGTTTATCCAGTCATAAAGGTCTTGATAAACTTGTTGGTTATCCTCTTCGTGTAATGGCTCATGGCGCATTAACGGATAAATCTGCTGGCTTAAGTGATTAAATCCTTGTTTTTTCATGCGTTTGGTTAGCTTGCGTATGCCTTTGCCCATATTACCAACAGGGTCGTTTTCCCCACTAATAAATAGCATAGGGAAGTTAGGGTCGATGGTCTCAGCCCAATTTTTGGTAAGACCTGTGTCCATTAGACTAAATAAAGTCCAAAATCCGTTGTTGGTAAAGTCAAAGCCACAAAGAGGGTCGCTTTCATATTCAGCCACTGCTGCTTGATTAAGCGATAACCAAGCAAAATCTGAGTCTGAAGTTTTATCTTTTAATTGAGCATTAAACATCTTACTCATGATAGTGGCAAAAGCAGGATTAGGGCGTTTAGGCTGTAACTGGTTAAGCACTTTAGCTATTGGTAAGGCAGCTTTAATTAACGGGTTGTAATCACTGCTGCCCATAATAATAGCGCCCGCAAACTCGCTGCTGTGCACTTGTAGCACGTTGCGCACTATAAATGAGCCCATTGAATGTCCCATAATAAAATGTGGCACATCGGGATACTGGCGCTTTAGAGTGTCGGCCATAATAATTACGTCTTTTAGCAAGGTTTGCACCGGATATGATTTAGAAAAATAGCCCAGTTCATCAGCATTATTAATACTGCGACCATGTCCTAATTGATCATAGGTTAATACGGCAATATCCTGCTCAGCTAAGTACTGTGCAAACTTTTCATAACGGCCACTGTGCTCAGTCATGCCATGTACAATTAATAAAGTCGCCTTTGCGGTATTCTTTGGGGTATATAAGGTGTTATGTAGTGAATGTACTTGATCGGACGACATAATAGTCTTAGCCATGATGAATCCTTGTGAAGAGTTGTATTAAGTTTAATCAATGGGATGCGATTAGAGTACCACTATCGTGTTTTGTGGTTAAATTCGATTCATAGATAATTTGTATGTAAGAAAATCGTATATTAGTGATAGGTTTTAAGCATAAATTTATCGATATGGTGATAATATATGCTTATATTATGCACAAGGATAGTATAGCTTAAATGCAGATTTTTTTTTAAAATCTACAGTCTTGAGATGTATCGTAATGTTAGAATATATGGTATAAATATTACTAATATATACACAAAGGCTCGATAGTCTTTAAAACACTCTCTCAGGTGAAATGATATTCACCTCTAGCCATAAAATTATAAGGATATAATTATGACAACTCTGTCATCTTTTAGCACGTTCTTGCTTTCCAAAAAATCATTACTTGCCTCAGCTATTTTGTTGACTAGCTTAGGTATGAGTGCCTGTTCTGATCAAAAAAATGAAACCCCAGCAGGTAGCGATACAACTTCAGAAGCTGCCGCTGCAGATAAGCTGCAGACCAAATTTGTGACTATAGCTACAGGTGGCGCATCTGGTCCTTACAATATTATTGGGACCTCACTATCGGAAATTTATGCCAAAACATTCGGAGTGAACTCAAAAACCCAAACTACAGGGGCATCGGTAGAAAATATTAATCTGTTGTCTCAGGGCAAAGTAGATATGGCGTTTGTCATGAGTGATGTCGTCACTGATGCAGTAGAAGGGGTAAATAATTTTACGGCACCGGTTACTAATATTCAGCAAATCGCTGTTTTATATCCTAACGTAATGCAAGTAGCAGCTGCAAAGAATTCAGGAATCAATACTCTTGAAGATCTCAGAGGTAAACGTATAGCCGTGGGCGATCAGGGCTCAGGAACAGAGGTCAATGCTAGAACACTTTTAGAAGAGTTCGGCATAACTTATGATGACATTACCGTTGATTATCTCAGCTTTGCTGAAGCTGCTGATGCGATGAAAGCTGGAAAAATTGATGCTGCATTCTTTAATAGCGGCCTGCCAAACTCTTCAATAATGGAGCTTGAACAAGGCTTTGACCTAAAAATGGTAAGTGTTGACCAAGATAAACTCAAAGAAATTATCACTCGAAAGCCTTACTTTAATACTTTTGAAATTCCAACAGGTACTTACGGTAATGAAGAAGCTGTACCGACTGTAGCCATTATGAACGCACTGTTAGTTAGTTCTGACTTATCAGAAGAAGATGGCTATAAGCTAACAAAAGCTCTGTTTGATAACTTAGATGGTCTAAAGAATGCACACCAAGCTGCAGCTGCCATTAGTCTAGCGGATGCTCAGAAAGGTATGGTAGCACCTATGCACCCAGGGGCCAAAAAGTTCTATGATGAGCAGGCTAGTCAATAAAATTAATAAGGCATACCAATTACTATATGCAGGGGCAGTTGTACTGTCAGTTGTCTCTGCATTTTTTGTTTTTTTGTGGCGAGAAGAAGTTACAGAAGTTAGCACCGAGGGCAGGGTTTGCTATTTTAGTGAACCTAATTTTCAACTGCGGTGGATGCATTCTGTCGAAAAGCAGTGGTGGGAAGAGTGGTATCAGAATAAATCAACCCATCTTCTACTAACTAAAACTTACTTTAAAGCCTTTGGGGCGGGAACACCTTCGACTGAGGAGGTAGAGATACAAAGTAGACCAGGCTTTATAGGGTATAGAATTAACAGGGATTTCACACAGCTTAATTGGGTGGTTTCTAGATTAACCAAAGGCGAGCTGCACTATGGTGGACACAAGTTATTGATCTATCAGTGGGTGCCAGATTATTCAGAAGTCATTATCGCCCCTAAAAGCTACAGTGTGATAGATATATTAGAAAAGGACCATTGTAATGACTACTCACAAGGATGAGCACAGTAGTGATCAGGTAAGTAAAGAGATATTAGAAAAATATGATCGAGAATCCATTACTCGTCATTTAACTGAAGGGCCGGTTAAATACTTTATCGCAGCTATTTGTATCTTATATTCATTATTTCATCTATATATTACCTTTAACCCCATGCCGGCTTTACTACAAAGGGCGGTACACGTAGGGGTAGGATTTGGCTTAATATTTTTGATCTTTCCAGCCACTAAATCTAGTAGCCGGAAAAAAGTGGCCTGGTATGACTGGATATGGTTGCTGCTATCTTTATCTGGTGTCGCTTATCTTTTTTATTCCTATCAAGATATTGTCACATCTCGTGGGGGTATGGCCAATCAAGTCGATATTATATTCTCAATTATAACTGTGATTTGTGTGTTAGAAGGTAGCCGGCGCATTACAGGCTTCATTCTACCGTTGTTAGCAGGTATCTTTTTAGCTTATCCCTTCATCAGCCATCTAGACTTTATGCCAGATAGACTACTGACTCGTCCTTATGATATGGGGGATATTTTTGGTCAGCTGTTTTTAAAAACGGAAGGTTTATACTCAACAGCCATCGGTGCATCAGTTACTTTTATCTTCTTATTTATATTATTTGGAGCTTTTTTAGCACGATCTGGTATGGGGCAGTTGTTTAACGATTTAGCTCTGGCGTTAGCTGGTCATAAACAAGGTGGGCCAGCCAAGGTAGCAGTACTCTCCAGTGGTTTTATGGGTAGTATCAATGGCTCTGCATTATCCAATGTGGTAAGTACAGGAGCATTTACAATTCCACTAATGAAAAGAGTGGGCTATCACAAGAATTTCGCAGGCGCGGTAGAAGCCAGCGCATCAGTAGGGGGGCAGATATTACCGCCTATTATGGGGGCAAGTGCTTTCATTATGGCAGAAACCACTGGGGTGAAATATGGAACCATTGCATTGGCTGCCTTATTGCCAGCAGTTCTTTATTATCTTGGAGTAATTGCTCAGGTACACTTTAGAGCCGGGCGTCGAGATTTGAAGGGGATTGCTAAAGAGAGCTTGCCTCGTGTTAAAGAAGTGATGAAAGTTCGGGGCCATATGCTGTTGCCCATTGTATTTCTTATCACGCTATTGATGAAAAACGTTCCCGTGGGTTATGCCGCAGCCTATACTATTGGGTTTACTGTCTTAATTAGTATGCTACGCCCAGAGACGCGTATGAGTGTTAAGGATATCTTAGGAGCTTTAGAAGATGGTGCTCGTCAATCTCTTGCAGTTATGGCTGCTTGTGCGGTAGTAGGTGTCATTATTGGTGTGGTGAGCTTAACTAGCTTTGGTACAGTCATGACATCATCGATTGTTACCTTAGGAGCTGGCTCGTTATTCTTAACTTTAATATTAACGATGCTAGCCTCTATGGTATTAGGTATGGGGCTGCCTTCTATCCCAGCGTATATCATTACTGCGACTATGGCTGCTCCAGCATTAGCGGGCTTTGATATTCCTATTTTAGCGGCGCACATGTTTGTATTTTACTTTGGTATCTTTGCCAATATTACACCGCCTGTTTGTTTGGCTGCTTTTGCCGGTGCGGGTATTGCTGGTGGCGACCCCATGAAAACTGGGTTTCAATCTCTAAAGTTAGCATTAGCAGGATTTATCGTACCGTTTATGTTTATTTATAATCCAACAATGCTAATGATTGATCCAACAGGGTTAGCGGTTACTGCCAAAGAATTTCCTTTGCCACCTATTATGGATATTGCTATCGTAGTGCTGACTTCAATCACTGGTATTATTGGGTTAAGTGCAGCTGTTGAGGGTTACTTTAGGGGGTTGATGAATGCAGTAACGCGTGTAATTTTAGCGGCTGGTGCCTTGTTACTTATCTACCCTGAAACAATGACTGATATTATTGGTGGTGTTATTGTACTAGGTATTTTTGCTTTAAATATGAAAGCCAATAAGTCTAACAATAAGCCTGTTCAAGTAACCACTTTATAGTTAAGCACTTATTATGCACAAAAAAAGGAAGCCAATCGGCTTCCTTTTTTATTCAACACTATCTGAATTTAAATAGCTACTTAGCTAATAATTCGATGGGGATAGATTAACAACCCAGTCTCTTACCTTCAGCTTCAGCAGCCAAAGCTTTTTTACTACGGATAGGTGCTGGGCAGTCTTCACCATAGTATTGACGATCGGCGAAGTAGCTTGAGCGAACCATAGGGCCGGCCCAAATACTAAAGAAGCCAATTTTTTTGCCATAATCCATGTAACGCTGGAACTCGTCTGGATGCACATAACGATCCACTGGGGCATGGTTTTTACTAGGTTGTAGGTACTGACCAATAGTAATCATGTCCACATCATGTGCTTTTAGATCGTCAAGTAGGGCATAAACCTCTTCTTCCGTCTCACCAAGGCCAACCATAAATCCGCACTTAGTTGCGATGTCTGGACGACGTGCTTTGTACTGTTTTAGCAAGTCTAGTGAGTGTTGGTAGTCAGAACCTGGACGGAACGCTTTATACAAACGAGGTACCGTTTCAATGTTGTGGTTAAATACATCAGGAGCGGTTTCTGTTAATAAGTCTAAAGCTATTTCCATACGGCCACGGAAATCAGGTACTAAGATCTCAATTAAGCAGTTTGGGCTTAATGCTTTTGACTCATTAATCACATCAACAAAGTGCTGAGCGCCGCCGTCTTTTAAATCATCACGGTCAACTGAAGTGATAACTGCATATTTAAGACCTAAGCCTTGGATGGTCTCAGCGGTATGGCGTGGCTCATCTTTATCTAGCTCATTTGGGCGGCCATGTGCCACATCACAAAATGGGCAGCGACGGGTACAGATATCACCCATAATCATAAAGGTAGCGGTACCATCACCGAAGCACTGCGGTAGGTTTGGGCAGGCTGCTTCTTCACACACTGTGTACAGCTTTTGCTTACGTAAAGTCTTTTTGATGCGATCAACTTCAGCAGGTGACGACATCTTAACGCGAATCCAATCTGGCTTCTTCGGCGCTTCTACCGTAGGGATTACCTTAATTGGGATACGAGCTACTTTGTCATAGCCACGAAGTTTTTCACCTTTAACCGCTTTCTTTGGTTTTGGTGGGGCTGCTGGCACGAAAGTTTGCACTGTAGTTGTCATAATCAGCTTCTGTCCTAACCCTTGATAATATTAGGGTTTATTAGTTATTCAAAATATAAAAATGAGTGATCGTATTATATCAGATATTAGGCTAAACGCGGAGAATTCAACCCGATAACAGCAGCAAGATAATCTTCACCCAACTGACTAGAGTGAGTCATCATCTAAATCAATGCCCAGTTCAGTTAAAGCTTCTATAGCGGCTCGGAATGCTTCTTGGGTAGCAGGCGCGCCGCAATAAGGCAGGCTGTGCATCAGTACTTCACGAATCTCCGCCACAGTTGCCCCATTATTAATTGCCCCTCGGACATGGCCTTTTAATTCATTGGGGCTTTTTTGAGCGATTAAAAAGGCTAGGGTAATTAGCGAGCGGTATTTATGAGGCAATACTTCATCATCTTGCCAAGTGCTGCCCCAAGCATGCTCGATAATCCAATCTTGAAGAGGCTGGGTAAAAGCAGTGGCCGAATTTAAAGAACGCTGTACATGAGACTCACCCATAACTTTAGTGCGTACTTTTAGTCCATTTTGATAAGAGTCACTTTTATTGTCTGCCATAAGTGTATTCCTGTTAATAAAAAAAAGGAGTGAGCTGATATGGCTTTAAACAGGCCAGTCAGTCTCATGTTACTTAGTTTAATTATTATAGCTTAAGAAAAGAGTAGCCTAATAAGTTATCCAGAAATTTAGCCGATATTTTCGCTGCTGCCCGTTACCATAACAAATTATCGCCACAAGGCATTGAGTTATAGTACATATTTCTAAAATAAATGTTCGATATGGCCTTAAAAAGTAAAGGGTTTGCAGTTTGGTGATTAACTTTTTGAGCGTTTTAGGCTATATTAGTGCCGAGAGTTAAACCCACCTGCAAGGTACTGGCAGCCACCACAAAATTCTACTGTTAATATTGACTGATAACAGTAACTAAATCCTGTGGCAGCTACCGAACCTGCGTAAAATAATGAAAGAGGACGCTTATTGTGTTAGACGCATATCGTAAACATGTCGAAGAACGTGCCCAACTTGGTACAGTGCCATTACCACTATCTGAGCACCAGACTGCCGATTTAGTTGAGCTGTTAAAAAACCCACCAGCGGGTGAAGAAGAGTTCTTAATGGACTTATTGGTTAACCGTGTACCAGCGGGTGTTGACCAAGCAGCTTACGTTAAAGCGGCGTTCTTAGCAGCTATCGTAAAAGGTGAAGCGACTTCACCGCTAATCGATAAGAAAAAAGCGGTTGATATCTTAGGCACTATGCAAGGTGGTTATAACGTATTACCTTTAGTAGAAGCGTTAGATGATGCTGACGTGGCTGAAAACGCAGCAGCAGCACTTAAGAAAACCCTATTGGTATTCGACGCATTCAATGACGTTACTGAAAAAGCAGAAGCGGGTAACGAGAAAGCTAAAGAAGTTGTTCAGTCATGGGCTGACGCAGAATGGTTCTTAGAGCGTCCAGAAGTACCTCAAAAAACAACTTACACTGCGTTCAAAGTAACGGGTGAAACCAACACTGACGACCTATCTCCAGCACAAGACGCATGGAGCCGTCCAGACATCCCACTACACTCATTAGCAATGCACAAAAACTCTCGTGATGGCATCCAAGCTGACGAAGAGGGTGTACGTGGCCCAATGAAGCTTATCGAAGAACTTAAAGAAAAAGGCCATCCATTAGCTTATGTTGGTGACGTAGTAGGTACAGGTTCTAGCCGTAAATCAGCGACTAACTCAGTACTATGGTTAATGGGCGATGATATCCCTAACGTACCAAACAAACGTGCTGGTGGCTTAGTATTAGGTGGCAAAATCGCTCCTATCTTCTTTAACACTATGGAAGACTCAGGCGCTCTACCTATCGAGAACGTTGCTGTTGATAACATCGATATGGGTGATGTATTTGACATCTATCCACACGAAGGCAAAATCACTAAGCATGATTCTGACGAAGTACTGTCTACTTTTGAGCTAAACTCAAACACACTTCTTGACGAAGTTCGTGCTGGTGGTCGTATTCCATTAATCGTAGGCCGCGCTTTAACTAACCGTGCCCGTGATTACTTAGGCCTAGAGCATTCAGAAGTATTCGCTAAGCCAGAACAACCAGAAGCTTCAGACAAGGGCTTCACTCTAGCTCAGAAGATGGTTGGTAAAGCTTGTGGTATGGAAGGCGTACGTCCAGGTATGTACTGTGAGCCTAAGATGACTACAGTTGGTTCGCAAGACACCACTGGTCCTATGACTCGTGACGAACTAAAAGACTTAGCTTGCTTAGGTTTCCAAGCAGACCTAGTGATGCAGTCTTTCTGTCACACAGCCGCTTATCCAAAGCCAGTTGACGTTGAAACTCAGCACACACTACCTGACTTCATCATGAACCGTGGCGGTGTAAGCTTACGTCCAGGTGACGGTATCATTCACTCATGGCTAAACCGTATGCTTCTTCCAGATACCGTTGGTACTGGTGGTGACTCGCATACTCGTTTCCCAATGGGTATCTCATTCCCAGCAGGTTCTGGTCTGGTTGCGTTCGCAGCAGCGACTGGTGTTATGCCACTAGATATGCCTGAGTCTGTCCGTGTTCGTTTCGTTGGTGAGCGTCAGCCTGGTATCACTCTACGTGACCTAGTACACGCTATTCCATTACAAGCGATTAAAGAAGGTTACTTAACTGTTGATAAGAAAGGTAAAATCAACGAGTTTAACGGCCGTATCTTAGAGATTGAAGGTCTAGAAGACTTAACTGTTGAGCAGGCGTTCGAATTATCAGACGCATCAGCTGAGCGTAGTGCTGCTGGTTGTACTATCACTTTATCTGAAGAGTCAGTAACTGAGTACTTAAACTCTAACATCACACTACTTAAGTGGATGATCTCTGAAGGTTATGGCGATGCTCGTACTCTAAGCCGTCGTATCGAAGCAATGCAAGAGTGGTTGAAGAACCCAAGCTTAATGCGTGCTGACGAAGATGCAGAATACGCTATCGATATGACCATCGATATGAGCCAAATCAAAGAGCCAGTACTATGCTGCCCGAACGATCCAGATGATGCTAAAACACTATCTGACGTAGCTGGCGACAAGATTGATGAAGTATTCATCGGTTCTTGTATGACTAACATCGGTCACTTCCGTGCTGCTGGTAAACTACTGCAAGAAGTACCTGCAGGAAGCCTTAAAACTCGTCTATGGATTGCACCACCAACTAAGATGGATGCACGCCTATTGATGGAAGAAGGTTACTACAACACTTACGCTCAAGCTGGCGCACGTACTGAAATGCCAGGTTGTTCACTATGTATGGGTAACCAAGCACGTATTGCTCCAAACTCTACTGCGGTATCTACCTCTACTCGTAACTTCCCGAACCGTCTAGGTCAAGGTGCTAACGTATACCTAGCATCAGCAGAGCTAGCAGCAGTTGCAGCTGTACTTGGTAAGCTACCAACTAACGAAGAATATCAGCAGTACGCTGGCATGCTAAACAGCATGGGTGACGAAGTATATCGTTACATGAACTTCGATCAGATGGAAGAGTACACTGAAGAAGCAGATAAAATTAACGTAGCTCAACTGTCATAAGTTGATGTACTAAACGTTTAGTTTTAGCTGAACAAAAGACCCCGTATCCTAGGATACGGGGTCTTTTTTTAAAGGCTTTAGAGCAATAGTTACAATTGGTGCTAGACGCATGAATGGCCGGTTCTATATACTGGTAACTATAATAATTATATTAAATGCTGGCTGGCATTATAAAAATATCAACCCACCCAATAACGTTATAAAAAGAGAGCGATATGCAGTATCAATTTTCAGAGGTGATCAACGAACTCAAACCCTCATTTATCCGTGAAATATTAAAACTAACCGTTAAGCCAGAGATCATATCGTTCGCTGGTGGTCTACCAGACCCTAGTTTATTTCCAAATCAAACCATCAAAGATGCCAGCAATGCCATGTTTGATAGAAATGATCGAGGTATTTATCAATATACAACGACTGAAGGTCACGCAGGTCTACGAGAGTGGATTGCAAAACGCTTTTCAGCCACTCATAGCGTTGATGTATCTGCAGACCAAGTCATGATCGTTTCAGGCTCGCAGCAAGCCCTAGATCTATTTGGCAAAATATATATTGACCCACAAGATGCTATAGTCATGGAAGCGCCCACTTATCTAGGGGCGATACAAGCTTTTCGTATGTATCAGCCAAAATTCAAAGAGGTTGAGCTGCTAGAAGATGGTCTAGATACCGATCAGTTCCGTTCTACCATGCAAGAGGCGGACAGTAAGCTCTTTTATGGTATTCCAAACTTTCAGAACCCAACTGGCTTGACTTACTCCTCTGAAAAGCGTCAGCAAGTGGCTGATATCTTAAAAGATACCGGTAAACTGATGTTAGAAGATGACCCTTATGGTGCTTTATTGTTTGATGAGGAAGGTGAATCTTCGCCAGACACCAGACCTATTTATGCTTTAGCACCTGAGCATGTGGTCTATATGGGGTCATTCTCTAAGGTGTTTGTTCCAGGCTTCCGCTTGGGCTGGGTCATTGCACCTAAGCCTGTCTTAGCTAAGATGGTTATTGCAAAGCAAGCGGCAGATCTACATACCAACTCATTTGTTCAAGAGTTGTTATATGAGTATGTGACTAGCCATGATCTTGATGCTCATATTGATTTGATTCGTCAAACTTATGCTACCAAAAAAGCGTGTATGGTAGAGGCAATCAACACCTATCTGGGTGAAGAGGTTGAGATGTATCCTACGTCAGGGGGTATGTTTATTTGGGTACGTGTCCCTGGTGTGGCCATTATGGACTTGCTTGAGATTGCTATCGAAAAAAATGTGGCATTTGTGCCAGGTGAGGCCTTCTCATTATCAGGCGGATATACTGACCACATGCGCTTAAACTTTACCAGCTTAGAAGAAGATCAGATTGTTGAGGGTATTAAGCGTTTGAAAGCTGCGTTAGATGCTTATCGTGCGACTCAGCAATCTTAAGCTGACAGGAATAAATAATTAACCAGATTAATTAAAATCTAAAGCCCTTGTTATTTGATAGCAGGGGCTTTTGTATTAAACTGTGTTAAGAATTATAAGATCATACAGGCGGAAACCGTGGCTCTGTATTTGAATTTATTTGTTGTTTCGGGGCGGGCCGATACTTTTAGTGTGCATTATTTTTGTACTTAGGAGTGTGTGTTGATTACCTTATCGCCTCTAAAGCGTCGTTTGGTGTATGTGACTGTTTTTGAGATTATCGCAATTATATCTTCGACTTATGTGTTGATGTGGCTAAGTGATAGTGGGGCTTCAGAATCGCTACCTGTTGCTGTAATGGTGTCAGTGGCAGCAGTTGTTTGGAATTTTATATTTAATACTGCTTTTGAAGCCTGGGAGCGCCGAAAGAAAGTAAAGGAGCGAACCTTCTTAATACGCAGTATACATGCTATAGGTTTTGAAGGCGGGCTGGTATTAATCTGCTTACCGCTATATATGCTGTGGTATAACGTGGGGCTGTATAAAGCCTTCACTATGGAGTTGGCTTTATTGCTATTTTTCTTGGTTTATACGTTTATTTTTACCTTGATATTTGACAAGATTTTTACTTTGCCTCAGCACTATAAGTCCGAATAACAAAAGGGCTACCCTTAGGTAGCCCTTTTTATTGTAATTAGTTGGTCAGTTACTTATTATAAACCGGCTTACGTTTTTCAATAAAAGCAGTAATACCTTCAATAAAGTCATCAGTTTTGGCCAGTCTAGCTTGCTGATGCACTTCCATATCTAAAGCTTCATTTAACCCCATATAAGCATGAGTGTTGATAAGGTGCTTCATAGTGGTTAACGCAGTAGCGGGTAATTGGGTCAAGCGATTGGCCAGTTTTAACACGGCTTCATCAAGCTCATCGGAGCTAACTACTTGATTTACTAAGTTTAAATCTGCCATATCTTTAGCGCTGATTTTATCGCCTAACATGACAAGCTCAGTCGTCTTAGCTGGGCCAACCAGCTCATTTAGCAGGTAGATACCCCCTGCATCTGGCACTAGACCAATATGAACGAACGCTTGGACAAACTTGGCATTATCGGCAGTAATGCGAAAATCACAGGTTAAAGCTAAGTTCATGCCAGCGCCAGCAACCGCACCTTCAAGCTTGGCAATAATAGGCTTATGAATTTTACGCAACAGTAAACTGACTTCACCAGCGCCTTCAACCATGCTTTTTAGCTTCTCTGAAAGTGCTTCTCTTTCTAGACCATCTGACAACATCTCTTTGATATCGCCGCCGCTTGAGAAGTTGCCGCCAGCCCCTTGCAAAATAATGACACGAACATCAGCATCGGCTTCTGCTTCTTGTAAAGCAGAAATAATGGCCGATTTCATTAGGGTGCTAAAAGCATTTAAGCTTTTTGGGTCATTAAGAGTAATGGTCGCGATATGGTTTTCAACATTATAAATTACAACATCTTGGGACTGGGTCATAATAGATATCCTAATGCATTGAAGCAAAAATATTTATAGGGTAGAAGTATCACTTGTTAGTTATACACTTTTATTGCTAAGGATACAAAAACAATTCTCTTAGCCTAAGAAAAGCTTTAGTTATTAGAGCTATGAGCCTCTAGCATCGCAATAAAACGATCTACCTGATGTTCAGGAGTGGCCCAAGAGGTCACCAAGCGGCAGATGGTAGAGCCATTATCTAACTGTTCCCACTCATAAAAATCAAACTCAGTTTTTAAGGTGGTGATAAGCTCGGGAGGCAATAGAGCAAAAACCTGATTACTTTGGGTGGGTACGAAAAGCTCAACACCAAACTTCTCTAGACCTTCAGAGAGCTTTTTAGCCATAGCGTTGGCATGCAGACTAAGCTCTAGATACTTATCGTCTTTTAATAAAACCTCAAACTGCAGACCCAGTAAGTAACCTTTGGCCATCAAGCCACCATGGCGTTTTAGATAGATATTAAAGTCGGTGGCGATGTCTTTGTTAGGAATAACTAGGATTTCACCAAACATGGCCCCCATTTTAGTGCCGCCAAACCAAAAGATATCGGTTAACTCAGCGAAGTCTGCAAAAGTTAGCGTACGCTCATTCGGATTGCTGTGGGTATAAGCGATAGCAGCGCCCAATCTTGCCCCATCCATGAATAAATACATGTCGTTGCTACGGCAGTAATCTGATAGCGCTTTTAACTCTTCATAGGTATAAACTGTGCCAAGCTCGGTAGTATTTGAGATATACACAGCTTTTGCTCTGACGACGTGCGGAGTGAAACTATGGCGTGCTTTTACTTTTTCTAAAGCTTCAATGGTCAGCTTACCTTGTTTTGATTCTGCCAAGATAACCTTATGGCCTGTGGCCTCAATAGCGCCTGCTTCATTTACAGCGATATGGCCAGTATCACAAGCCACGATGCCATCGATCGGTGATAGCATAGCGTCAATACAAACCAAGTTTGCCTGAGTGCCAGTAATTCCAAAATGGATAGCGATGTCTTTATTGTCTAATTGCGACTTTATTTTTTCTCGTACTCGCTCAGAGTATTCATCAAAGCCATAGCCCTTATGTTGTTGTAGGTGGGCATCTTGCATAGCCGCGATGATGTCAGGGTGGGCACTTTCGCTGTAGTCGTTTAAAAAATGAAACATAACTTGGTTTTAAACTCTCTTTTAAGTGTAACAAAGGTTAGGCCGAGGCCGGTTGGGTGAAATAAAAAGGAGCTACTAAACCTTAAGGTAAGTAGCTCAGTTAGTCATTAAATAGTTCAATAGTATTTTGCAAGTAGGGTTGGCTAGTACCGTTTGCTTTTACTGCTAAGCTCTACTCATCGTTCTCAAAGCTGGCGTCTGCCATATAGTGATCAGGCGTTAGGTTAATAAAGCGCGTGTATTGACCTTCGAATGCCAAACGTACGGTACCAATAGGTCCGTTACGCTGCTTACCAATAATAATCTCTGCCACACCTTTTAAGTCAGAGTTTTCATTATAAACTTCATCACGATAAATAAAGGTGATTAAGTCAGCGTCCTGCTCGATAGCTCCTGACTCACGTAAGTCAGACATGATTGGGCGTTTATTAGGACGGTTCTCTAGGCTTCGGTTAAGCTGAGATAAGGCAATAACTGGACAATTTAACTCACGCGCCAAAGCTTTTAAGCTTCGTGAAATCTCAGAAATCTCTTCCACACGGTTACCACTTAAGCTAGGCACTTTCATTAGCTGGAGGTAATCGACAATCACCATGCCGACTTTACCATCATGGTTTTTGGCAATACGGCGACAGCGTGAGCGTACTTCAGAGGGGGGAAGGGCAGTACTGTCATCAATGTACAGGTGCTTGTCTTGCAGGTGAGATATGGCATTCATCATACGTGCCCACTCATCCTCATTCATCTGGGCAGAACGCAAGCTGGTTTGGTTAATCTGACCCCAAGAAGACAGCAGACGCATAACAATAGACTCTGCAGGCATCTCCATAGAAAACACGATTACCGGCAAGTTTTCGTGGAATAAAACGCCTTCTGCTAAGTTCATAGCGAAGGTGGTTTTACCCATAGAAGGACGTGCGGCAACGATAATTAAATCACCAGGTTGTAAACCTTGAGTTTTGTTATTGAGCTCATCAAATGGGGTTCGGAGACCAATCATGCCATCTGGGTTGTTTTTCAGCTCGTCCATTTGCTCAATGACGTTTACTAGAACCGAGCCGACATCGACAGGTCCTCGTTGTTGGGCACGTTTGTTATGTTGCTCATTAATAGCAAAGATTTTAGATTCAACCGTATCTAGGATATCACTGACACCGCGCTCTCTAGGATCATAAGCAAGGGCAAGCATTTCATTACCTGTAGTAATGAGCTGGCGTAAAGTTGATAACTCACGCACACGCTCTGCATAAGAGACGATGTTGAACATGGTGCTCGGGCTTTGGGTCACAATATCAGCCAGATAGCTTTCGCCACCAGCTTGTTTTAGTAATTTTTGTGAGTTGAGCCAGTCATGGACCATGACCGTATCATACGGTTCGCCCACCAAAGCTAGATGAGCAATGGCAGCAAAAATATGCTGATGGCGACCGGCATAGAAGTCATCTTTTGTGACGATATCAGAGATCTTATCAAAGGACTCGTCAATACTCATCAAGGTAGCCAACAAAGCTTTTTCGATGTCTACGTTATGCGGAGGTTGCTGACTTAATAAATCGGTTAAACCAACGTCATTATTGTCACTTTTTACACTTCTTTTTTTACTTTCGGCCATAGTTCTATTGTCATTATCAAAATACGGTGGTGTTATAGGCTCAGACAAATCAATTGCTGAAAAATAGGGGGTGACGCTTTATGATGTTACGGGCTAAGGTGTTACTAATATATGATGCTACTAAAATAGCAGAGTAATTAAGCACTTAATTCAAATATTATATAGATTTAGGTGTTTACAGAAGGTTTATTCCCTAAAGATTGAAACCAGTCATATTTAGGGTTAAGGTTAGAGATTGCTAACGGGGTGTTTTGCTAAAAGCGTCTGAAAAGCGGTTCATATATCGATAAATCAAGTTTGTGATTTGAGCGACAAAGTTTAACACATTGGCACCCGTTATAGATTAAAAAAACACATGATTTTATTTTTGCCGCTCACGTTTTATCATGAAAAATCTGTCATCCACTAATCTAATAATTGGGATTAAATTAGGGCTAATCAAGGTTTGGATGCTAATAAGGTAAACTAGGCTTAACCTCTATTATGGGCTTAATCTCTAATAATTATTAACAAGGGAATATTAATGACCACACACTCAAGCGATTTAGACAGTAGCAGCCAAAATATGATGGATAGTCAGTCGTCATTTGCTTTGCCGCCTTTAATTTTAACCACAGGCGAACCTGCGGGTATTGGCATGGATATCGTGTTGCAGTTAGCGGTAGCGGGGGAGCTTAGCAAGCTCGACTTCCCAGTGGTGGTATTGGCGGATGAAGAAGCATTAAAGCAAAGGTTTGAGCAAGTTTATGGCAAGCAGATTCAAAGCTTAGAAGCCCCGCTTTGGCAACGTATTACACAGGCCAGTGAGGTGATTAATGCCTCAGACAACTCACCGCAGTTTCTTAATGACAAGATTTTGCAAGCCAAATCAGCAGGCGTGGCAGCTGATATATCCCCTAAGTTTTATTTAATTCATGTTAGCTGTGACAGCCCTGTCATTGCTGGGCAATTAAATGTAGACAACGCTGCCATGGTGATCACGCAGTTACAAATAGCGCATGAGCTAGCCCAATCTAAGGCGGCAAGTGCTATCGTGACAGGACCTTTACAAAAGTCAGTATTAATTGACGCAGGCATCACTTTAGAAGATGGCTCGATGTTCACGGGCCACACTGAGTTTTTTATGCAAAAAAGTGGCTGTGATAATGTAGTGATGATGCTCGCCAATAATGCGATGAAAGTGGCGTTAGTTACTATCCATATGCCGCTAAAAGAAGTGGCAGAGGCGATTACTCCAGAGAATGTACGCCAAACGGTACAGATTTTATTAGATGATTTACAACAAAAATTTGGACTTGCCGATCCCAAGGTCTTAGTTTGTGGTTTAAACCCACATGCCGGGGAGGACGGCCATTTAGGGACAGAGGAGATTGAAGTCATCAATCCAGTGTTAAAACAATTTCAGGATAAAGGGGTGAATATCTCTTCTGCCATGCCTGCCGATACCTTATTTACCCAAAGACACCTAAAGCATTGTGATGCAGTTATTGCGATGTACCATGACCAAGGCTTGCCTGTGTTGAAGTCGCATGGCTTTGGAGATACCGTAAATTTAACGCTAGGACTGCCTTATATCCGGACGTCAGTAGACCATGGGACGGCGTTAGATTTGGCCGGTAATAAGAGTCTAGCGTCTGCTGAAACAGCTAAAGCCGATGGCGGGCAAGCGAGCAGTAGCAGTCTATGGCAAGCGTTAAAAATGGCCAATGATATGGCCAAATCGACCTTGGCCTTGAGCTAAGTGAATTTTCAAAGCTGGATAGACAAGTAATCCTGCGAAATATGCTAAACTAGACCCCTTTACTAACTGATATCTATCGACTTATGACACATTCCGACGCTTCAAAACATCCGTTACATGGCGCTTTAAAAAAAGCAGCCAAACATCAGCCTAGAAAAAGGTTTGGTCAAAACTTTTTGCACGATGACAGCATCATCAGTCAAATTGTGGATTCTATTGGTCTAAACCGAGATGATAACTTGGTTGAGATTGGCCCTGGTATGGGCGCTTTAACCGAGCCTTTATTAGAGCAAGTCGATGCCATGACGGTGATTGAGCTTGATCGTGATTTGGCCAGCAGCCTACGTATTCGTATTGGGGCTAATAGCCATCCTAATTTTAATATCGTCAATACAAACGCCATGCAGTTTGATTACTCAACTCTATATGATAAAGAGGCTGAGGGTGTAAAATCGAATAAGCTACGTGTCGTGGGTAACCTTCCTTATAATATCTCTACTCCACTGCTATTCACCTTATTGGAGTACTCAGATATTATTGAAGACATGCATTTTATGCTACAAAAGGAAGTCGTAGAGCGTATTACTGCGGATGTGGGCAGTAAAATATACGGCCGTTTGTCAGTGGTTATGCAGTACTACTGTGAAACTGAATATCTGCTTACCGTACCCAGAGGCGCTTTCAATCCTCCTCCAAAAGTGACCAGTGCAGTGTTCCGTCTGCGTCCTCATCTAACCAAGCCGGTACAGGCAGAAGATGAAAAACTCTTTGCTTTAGTGGTGCGTGAGACGTTTAACCATCGTCGTAAAACACTACGTGCCATCTTCAAACAGTCTTCATTAATGGCGACATTAAGTGATGAAGATTTCGCTTCTATTGGTATCGAAGGCAACGCCCGTCCTGAAACCTTGGATGTCAAAGATTTTGTCGCATTAAGTAATCTGGTAAATAGCAAACAGAGTAATCCGCTAGAAAATAGCGAAGACTAAAAATGCTAAGCGGACAAGGCTGTGGCGTGTGCCAAGGACGGTTTGAATTAAAACGAATACACGAGTAAGAATTTATCACCGGTCGCCGTAAAACCACCCACTTCAGGGCATAGGTATCTACACAAATTTACTAGCGGCATCAGCGAATTCACGTAGTTGGTCAGGGGGATAATGATTTACCAGTTCGGTAAAATTAAGCCACTGGAACAATCCTGCCATCACAGCAGGTGCGGTTATTGGTTTGCTGCGTTTCATTTGTCGACCTGAGAGGCGGACTAAAAACAAAGCAAACTCTTGTGACTGTTTATCAGATGCTTGCATAATACGCCACACGAGCGTACAAGCCTGAGAGGCAATCAACAACCGCTTAAAATAAGCGTCTCCACTTTGCTGTAACCAGGACTCTAACTGAAGTCCTGCACTTTTAAGCAATTTAAAATAAGATTCTATTTGCCAACGCCAATAATACCACTGACTAATATCTGTACCCTTGACGGACGTCTCTTG
>NZ_FUGD01000138.1 GCF_900162815.1 Psychrobacter pasteurii
GATTTACAACGATCTCATAGGCCTTCAAGAGGGTTTAGTCGATAAAACACCTTTGGCTAAGAGAAATATGAGTGAATTTTAGATCCAGATAATCATCATGGTCTTCGATTATTTGAGGGCTTTTCTTGTTGTTTTTTTATTTTAAAACAAAAAATTTCCTTTCTTTATTTTTAAATACTTTTTAAATACTTTTGTCCTTTTTGGGAAAATCGCTACAGCCCTTTATTACCAATGATTTTCAGCTAAAAAAAATATTTATATACGGAAGTTTATAGGGTCATATGCGGAAGTTTATAGGGTCATATGCGGAAGTTTATAGGGTTATATGCGGAAGTTTATAGGGTATTATCGGAAAATTTATGATATATTTCCGCTTAAGTTTGAAGATGGTGTTTATGGAAGGATAAAGCAATGGATTATGAAACGCTTGAGAAGTTGCAAAAGGCGCTTGCTTTGATTGATGAGTCTTTTGGTGGCAATGAGAGCATGAAGCGAGCGGTATTAGATAACTATGGTGTTAATTTAGATATATCCCCTACTACTTTTACACCTAAAGCAGTTGATAAGACTTCCAAATCTGATATTGATAAAGACAGAATATTACAAGATAAGTTGGTATATGGTGACAAGTGGTTTGTCATACAAAACCGTTTATTAAATGCGATCACTGATCTCGAGTTGAATGAAAGACGTTTGATAATGTTTCTATCTCCCTTAGTGCGTAAAGCAGTTGATGCCGACCCTACACAGCGTATTTTTACAGTTGCAGTTAAGGATTTTACCAACGAATACGGCCTCAAAGGTAAGTATCTATACAACGAGCTAGAAACTATTGCTGATAGTATTTTAGAGAAGGTGTTTTTCTTTTGGTATGACTACAAGGGCAACCAAGCAAAGAAAGGAGTTAGTTGGGTTTCTGAATGCGATTATATTGAAAAAGAAGGGTTGGTGAGAGTAAAGCTAGATGATACCGTTATCGAGATGTTAACTGTGTTTGACAAGGCAAATCCTTTCACTAAGTATGAAAGGAAAATGATTGTTAATTTAGGAAGCTATGGTGTTGTTCTGTTTGAGCTTATTGCCAGCTGTATGCACCAACAATACAAGAAAAAGGCATATACCGTAGAGTATTTACGAGCAAAATTCAATTGCACTGAAATCTACGGATCAATTTATGATTTTAGACGTTATGTTATCGATAAAGCCATCAAGGATATTGAGGCTCATACTCCTTACCGTATCAGCTATACCCAAAATAAAAAGGGTCGAGTTATCCATGAAATTGTCTTTAGTTTTGAAGATATAAGGGAAAAAGCGTTAAAAGATGGAAAAGGTAAAAACAAGAGCTTAGAGCGCACCCCCAATTCGGCTGATATGTTGACTAATTATAATGATAAGCAACTGGCGAGAGCAGTGCACAGCAAGAAGTTCATTGCAGATTATAACGGCTTGGTATCAGCTCAAAACTCTGTTAATCAATCAAGTAGCGCTTGGGTCAGTCACATGGTTGAATGGATTAAAAAAGATCCTGAACGCTTTACAAAACGTCCTGCTAAAGAGTATTTAGACGATGAGCAAGCGCCTAAATTCTGACTCCGCCACACCCTGGGATAGGTGGCTTAAACTCGGTTTTGAAAAATAGCTATAACTGCAAACCAAATATAGCAGTGATGCCTGTAAATTGCATTCTGCTATATTTGCCATTAGGCTTCTTGCCTGTACGTACATTGAACTTCTAGGGCTTGAGAAAAGTTAAGGGTAAAGTTGAAAAATCAAGGAGTTAAAATGACTTTACGACATTCTTCTTCACGCTTTTCGAAAATTTCATAACCTTTAGCAGCGTCAGACAAATTCATACGGTGAGTAATAATAGCTTCAGGTGATAAATCACCATTTTCAATATACTCTAATAATTGTGGTAAATACTTGTGTACATGGGTTTGGCCCATTTTGAAAGTAAGCCCCTTATCAAAAGCGTCACCAAATAAGAAACCATGAATGGGTCCTGCATACACACCAGGAACACTAACGACCCCGCCACGACGCACAGCTGCAATACATTGACGTAAAGCTGCACCACTTGACCCTTCAATTTTCAAATTGGTCATTATTGTTTCTAGTATACTGCCTTTGGCTTCAAAGCCAATCGCATCAATAACGCCGTCAACGCCGCGATGTCCTTTGGTCTGTTCAATGATGAATTCAGCAGCATCTACCTTATCGAAATTAACCGGAATAGCCCCGTACGTATCTTTGGCATACTGCAAACGGTAGTCATTATGATCTACTACGAAGATCTGCTCAGCGCCTAACATTTTGGCACAAGCTGCTGATAACAACCCCACAGGACCCGCACCATAAATAGCTACGGTTGAACCTTTAGTAATATTGGCATTAGTCACGGCCTGCCATGCAGTCGGTAAAATATCTGATAAAAATAAAACCTTCTCATCTGACAGTGAGCCAGGTACTTTGAACGGACCGAAATTACCTTTAGGAACCCGTACAAATTCTGCTTGTCCACCAGGAATCCCACCATATAAATGGCTAAAACCAAATAAAGCAGCCGGTGGCGGAATTATTTTTTTATTAATAGCAGCGCCTGGGCCTGTATTTGTAGTCTCACAAGCGGACATTAGGTCATGTTGACAGAAAAAGCAGTTACCACATGCAATAACAAAAGGAATAACAACTCTATCGCCTTTTTTAACAGCAGTGACTTCAGAGCCTACTTCTTCAACCACACCCATAAACTCATGACCGAAGATATCGCCTTCCTCGGTTGCAGGCATTTTGCCACGATACAGGTGTAAATCTGAGCCACAAATTGCAGTTGCAGTCACACGTAAAATAACATCATCTTTTTCTTGCAGTTTAGGGTCTGGGACATTGTCCACTCGCACATCTTTAGCACCGTGTTAAGTTAAAGCACGCATAATTTCTCCAATTAAGTAAAGATTGCAAAATCTCGATAAACCAATAATCTGTGATAATACAAGATGAAAGTTATTAGAATCAGTGGTTTATGTTATCTGAGTTAAGTATTACTCAATTATATTAGCACCTCGAAAAACAAGATTTATAATCAACGTGTGTTAAAAAGGTTGCGTGTTGTAAGTAAAAAGTCGTAGTGGTCAACTAATTTATCACCATTCGCCGTAAACCACCCACTTCAGGGGGTGGTTTACGGCGACACACACTGTCGTCAGAAGCAGTTAAAGGATTGTAAGTTAAAATTAATCTCGCCATACTAAGCATATGAAAACACTCAAGCTATGCATTAAAGACAAACACATAAAAGAGTTGAATCAGCTAAGCGGTTCAGTGAACTTCGTGTGGAACTATGTTAATGCACTTTACTTTGAGCATCTAAAACGTACTGGTAAGTTTTTTAGTGCTTATCTAGGACAGCCCCTGCCAGGTATTGCCGTCATAGCTTTTGCTTGTATTGTGGGGGGGGTAGTCTCTGTATTTGGGAATAAGTTATTTGAATCGGCCTTCATCGCCTTTGTTACTATTGCTATTCATAATTTTTCTGGAACAATAGCGGGTATAGATAAAGATAAAAAGCGTACTTTAGCTATTGAAGTTGGCGTACAAAATGCAGGTCTCGCAACTGGGTTAAGTACCAAGTTTTTTCCGAGCAGTGCTGAAGCAGCAGTTGTAGCAGCTGTAGCTACAATTTGGCATTCAGTCTCTGGATCAATTCTTGTTAACATGTTTTCTTGGTCAGACAAGCAAGAAATATTGCCCAACCCTTCGCAGGTTACAAAGATTAAGTAATTTTTGAATTCTCAAAAAATTAACTTTCTCCCCTCGGTTTAGCTAGGGAAGGAAGTCAAACCTCAATGGAGATTGTTTTGTTCTAAGTTTGTTAGAAATGCTGCAAATCCCTCGCTCGTACGGGCTTTTAATCGGCTACTGGTCTTTACGCGTACACGGTTGCTCCAGGTGATATCATAACCATGTACTTCAAATCTTTTCACCAGATCCACATCTTCATGACAAAGCAGGGGGGAAAAACCGCCAACCGCTAAATAAGCCTCAGTGCTAAAGCTTAAATTTGCCCCGTGAATATGACAATGCCCCATCTTATCTTGATAGTGAGCGAGATAATCGTCACGCGTTTTTGGTGCCAAATGATCCCAGTTATCAATATCTACCACGCCGCAAATCATATGAGTCACCTGATGAGTCATATGCTCCATTTGCTGAACTAACCAATCACTATGCACAACTGAATCCGCATCTGTACAAGCAAGCCATGTTGCACCGTTCGCAATCGCATGACGAATGCCAATATCTCTCACTTGTCCCACACACTGATAGTCACAGCACAGATAATTAACACCTGCGGCTTTGACGATTGATAGCGTCTCATCAGTACAGCTATCAAGCACCACCAGTGTATGCACCATGCTGAAGGGTGGTAGTTGTGAAATGGCGGACTGTAATGCCGCCAAACACTGGGCAATATATGCCTCCTCATTGTGGGCAGGAATCACAATACCAATTTTTACATTATTCATAGTCTCCTCTCATGTTTATTGACTGTCAGACGTCGTTATATTAAGTTTTCTTGCATAGCGACCGTATTTAGAGAATTTTGCCAAACATCTAATAAAAAATCACTATCGACTACTTGACTTTGATGATTAAAAAGTACTTGGCAAGATGCTTTGTCATTATCGTTTACAGCATTAAATGCTTGATGTAAGCGTTGATGTACGGTTTCTCCCGTCATAGCAAAGCCATCAATCGCATAACGCCAATGACAGAATAGCAATGTACCACCTATCGCAATATTCTGCTGCGCCCAAGCCACCACTGTATCGATATCATTAGGTTGTAGATAATATAAAACCTCGCTAATGACAATTAAATCAAAGCGCGAGTCAGTAGCACATACATTGTTTGATAGAGAGGAGCTATCTACAGATTTTTGCTCTAGATTTAATAAAACAGGCGGAATTACACCTTGTATGACATGAGCATGAGGCCATTTTGCCAACCGTTCTTTGGCAAGTTGTACAGCCTGTTGATTGCCATCAATACTGATTAGCGCTTGACAACGCTGAGCCAATAATTCACTCAGCACACCGTTTCCGCAGCCCAATTCAATAGCATGGGTATAATGAGATTTTGGCAGTATGGCTAAGCAAATATCTCTCTTACGCTTTTCGTACCAACGCGTTTGATACTGCCAAGGGTCAGGATTGTTGTGATATAACGTGTCAAAATAGTTTTTTAAAGAGTTGTCATACTGGCGAATGTCAGCCAAATTGGTATTAAAGGTATGGCTCATATAGATAGACTTCCCAAGGTTGGCTGATTCTGGCGATAGTTTGCGCAGATAAAACAGGAGGATTGTCAGTACTGTCATCAGCAGTAATCTGACTTTTAAAGCAGGTAATGGCTTGCGATTTCCGTTGTAATTGCTCAGCAGTCAAGTCCAATCGTAGCGCACAGTGCCAAGGGATGCGGCTATCGGCAGGTTTTGCCCAATGCCATGCCCAAATCAATACTTGATAACAATATAAACGATGTCGCTTAGCATACGAGGTGACCACTTTTCCAGTTGCTTCGTGATCAGGGTGTCCATCGCGTCTAAAGGTCGTCAATAAAATATCATTCGGCTCAATAAAGTCGACCAGCTTTTTATAAAAACTCTCTTGCTGATTAAAGACATTCCCATCTGTTAAATGTAACGCTTTAATCGTAACTTGCTGGGCAATCCCTAAGACTTTTAAAGCTTGCATGCTTTCTAGCGGACGAATAACATTGAGGTTCTCTGGAGGGTAGAGGGTTGATTTTGGATGGCTTTGCGTACCATTAGTTACGTGAATAAGTACAATAGGATTGCCGTTTGCCGCCAGCTGCTGTAATAGCCCGCCACAGCCGAGTACTTCATCGTCAGGGTGCGGGGCAAAGATACAAATACGTTGATGCGCAGCAAAGCTTTTTGCGATATTTAATGAAGGAAGTGTTTGAAGTCCTGACCAATTTTTCCAGCTATCTAGACTTGTACCATTTCCTTCAATCGCACGATTACCCACAATCGGATGGTTAGCGTCAGGAGTAATAACAGCCCTCCAAGCATTACCTTTGTCTATACGCTTTACAGCTTTATTAGGTGTTATAGTTGCCATATATGGCTTTGTCCCTCTGTTACCTCCCAGGCTAAAACGCTGGTTAGTTCACCTATTTTTTCTAAATCAAATGCTCCATGACTTTGCCGGATAAATACAGGAAGATCTGCGGATAACCTTGCAAAATGAGAGTTACGACAAAATGGCGCCGCGCCTAATGCTTGACCAACACTCTCAATTGTTTGGCGTGCGACCTTTTCAACTTGTGACCTTAATTGGCGTATAACAAGCTCATGGCTGAGCTGGGGCTGGTTATCTATTAAGTCAGCAACATGATAAAAATACTGCTGAGTGACTGCTAATGCTGTACTGATTTCACCCAAATACATAGCTTTATAGTGGTTTGGTTTGTTCTGATAAGCAATGACTAAATAGTTGGCCAAGTAAGTCGTTGCACCAAACCAACAAGCCGCCACTCCCGCAGCTCCATGCCAAAATCCTACGCGCTCTATATAGGCATTTGCAGGGCCCACTGAGCTAGCGGTTACTTCAGAAAATTGTACAGTCGCTGTATCAGTAGCTTGCATTCCAACTGCATGCCACTTGCTATTGTCAATTTTAATGCCAGGTTGCTGCATATTCACCATAAGCAGTTGCGCGTGATTATTATCATCACGATAAGTCATAAGCGCATGGTCAACCATGTTGGCGCCTGAGCACCAGGCTTTGGTGCCCCTCGCTTGCCCATGCTTATAATGTATAGGATCGGGATGACCCTCTGCTGCCCAAATAGCCCAAAGCCCTTGCTCTAAATCATCATAGCCCAATTCGTGTAAGATGCTTAGGGAGTCTAAATGCGATTCAAACCATTTTGCAATCGTTAAGTCAATGCCCGATACATAGGCCAGAATTTGCCAACGCGCCAACGTGCCTGATATTGACTCTTTTACATGTTTAGCACCACTAGCAGGGTGCGGAACTCTGTCGCTATACTCGATTAATACTTTCAAAATATCTTGGCGTAATTTATCGATTGTAGTCACAGCACTAATAGACTGGCTATTAGCTCCTAGTATTTTTTCTATACTGGCTTTGATATCTGATAACAAAGGATTTTTTTTATTAAGTATTGACATAAGAGCCTCGTTATTATTATGAGTCAGACAATTGTTTTTTATCAGGGTCAAAATTATCTATTTTGTACGATTTATGGTTATATAAAACTTCTAGGAAGCCTTGATGCCAAACGTGTAAATTCTCTTGTTTCAACCCCTGGATTAACTCATGATAACGAGCTTTTCGCTCATCTAATGGCATGGTTAGGGCGGTTTTTAAACCCTCTGTCATGCTAATGGGCTGGTACGGATTGATGATGACTGCCGCCTTCATTTGCTCAGCAGCTCCAGCATAGCGTGAGATCAACAACACGCCAGGATTGTCAGGGTTTTGAGCAGCGACATACTCTTTAGCAACCAAATTCATGCCATCTTTGAGCGAGTTGACCCAACCAACATCACTTTGCCAAAACAGCATCATCAATGCTTCATGGCTTAATACGGTTTCGCTATAATTAATGGCTAGGCGACTTTCAGTGGCATCTTTTTGAACATGTGTATTGTGCAAAAATTGATGATTGATATCATTAACCTCTTGTCTGACCTTGTTACAAAGCTCATGGTAAACGGGTAAATCTAAGCGACTGGGGCAGGCAACTTTTAATAGCGTCAGCTGGTTTTGATAGGTCGGATTTTGCTCTAAAAAATCACGATAGGCTGACAATCGTCTTAGCAAACCTTTTGAATAGTCAATCCTATCTACAGCAATAATTTGCTGATCGGCAGATTTTACCAGCTTCCTTTTATCAGGATGTTTGGCGGATTGCGAAGACAAGTGGCTAACTTGCTGTTGGATTTTAGCCACATTTGTACCAATCGGATAGCTATCAATCAGTAAGCTATGAGGCACTCCTAAGTCTAAATTTAGTAGAATTTGTGTATCTATCGAACGATTAGTGATACTGAGGATTTGTTGGGAATGTGACACATTTATTGGTAAGTCTCCTAAATAGTGCGTTAGGGGGCTGTCTGTTAAGAAATCTTTCAAATAATGCTGGACGACCTCAAGACAATTAGCTTTATCTTCCTGAGTTTGCGTACCCAATACATCATAGTGAGCAAAATGATGAATAAGCTCAGAACTTTTATCCAACTGTTGCCAAAATTTCAATGACACAAATGGAATATGTAAGAAAAAGCCTATACGGTTTTTGATGCCTAATCGCCTGCAATGGTATGCTATACTCAGAAAATGATAATCATGCACCCAAATCACATCATCACATTCAATAACTTTCTTTAACTGTTTGGCAAAAAGACGGTTTACCGCTTGATACCCTGCGTAATCATCTGGCGCTTGATGAATTAAATCGGTTCGCTCGTGCATTAGGGGCCACAGCACATTATTAGAAAAACCGCAGTAAAACTTCTGATACTGCTCGGTAGTAAGCGCTGTTGTGATATAAGTGAGGGTGGTGTCTGCTTGCGTCAAATCAGCCTTAGTATTTGTTAAAGCAGTTCGTTTATTACTTCTAAATTCATTGCCGACGCTGTCATTGGGCAGGTCAATGATGTCACCATTCCAGCCCATCCAAACGACTGAACTGCCTCTCAATACATCCTGTAATGCTACGGCGAGTCCGCCAGCCATAGGCGTATTGTCAGGCATTTTAACTCGGTTAGATAAGACGATTAAGCGACTCATATTACCTCTACTTATATTTTTATTAAGAATTGCTGCTAACTTCTGGTCAGTCAGAAGTTAGGGTGTTCTTTTGACAAAACCTTAAAAAGCTATTGAGTAAAATAGTTACCTCCTCAATATTGTTTACATAGTAATTTGCATGCGAGGGTCCGCTCCCAACTTTAACTCCCATACCTTTGATCTTTTCAAAACCACAGGTTTCTAATAGTTTGCTTTTTTCTGGTTGTGGATCTCCATTTTGTAATACGAGAAACCCTGCTTCGTCAGTAATGTCATCGCCAATAAAAATAGGACAAACATCCTCTTTGATCTGCATCTTTTTTAGTAGGGTTAAGATAGCCAGACCTTTATTGACGCCCCTAGGGGTCATCTCCCAAACAAACTTGCCGGGCTTTAACACCCAGTTAGGATGTTTTTTTGCAGTTTCTAACATGATGGTGTGCGCCATATCGGCTAATGTAGGGTTTTGGCGAAAATGCAGAGCGACAGAGTAGGGTTTATTCTCTATGGTAAAGTCGTCAAAGAATTCGCAAGATTGGCTAATCGACTGGATGATGGAATTAAGCTCAATGGTATTAACAGAAGCAGTGCTTATCTCATTGTCATTGATATCACTATGACCTCCTATTTCTAGCCCATGAGTGGCAGCAATGGGTAACCTTATAGGAGACAGCATCTGTTTTGCTTCTTCCATGCTACGACCTGTTACGGCTGCTATTTTTACGCCATGAATTTGTATTTTTTGTAAGGTTTTTAAGGTAGGCGCTGGGATAGTACTGTCTTTAGGGTTCAACGTAAAGCCAGCAAGCGTGCCGTCTATATCTAAAAACAGGCAATACTCTTGATGATCGTATAAATAGTCAGCAAAGTTTTGTGGGGGAATATATAAAGGTCGTTTGTTTATACTGAAGCTTCTTCCTGAAGTCACTTTTATTCCTTTTTAGCAAAGCGTCGTACTTTAACTCCTTTCTCCTAAATTTGAGATTATTCGCTTTCTCAGAGTAGACGCAATAATGTTTATGGATGTCTAGATAACCAGTCTCACGCAATCGAGCCTGATAATAATCTTGCCATAAATTTACAGGCACTCGAGGGTAAGAATGTTCAGTTTATTACGTCTTTTGTAACTGATCATATGCTCCGCTATTATTGAACTCTTACTCATTAAAATCCTCTAATAGTAATAATCGAGAGACATATAAAGTGGTAAAGCTACTCGCCGCATCCTATCACTACACTATTTTAGTGTGATAAAAAGATTGTTCACAATCAATTAAGACCAACCTTTTAATTTTCTCATCTCGAAATATTTTTGTATTAGCAATTAGTTTCTGCTGTTATATGCTATTGTTTTTTAGTTTGTGAAGGTCTTTTTTGAGGGGAGTGTCATGCCTAATAGTTGTGCAAAGTTGTTAGCAGATAAGCAGCTGACTGTGATCTTTATTGAAAGTGCTACGGCAGGCTATCTTGCACATCGCTTCTCTTTAACACCTTATTCAGGCGATGTACTAATGGGCAGCTTGGTGTGTTATGACGTGAGAATAAAACAAAGTATGCTAAATATATCAAGTCACCTTATTGATAAGTATACGCCTGAATCTTCTGAAGTAACTGAGGAGTTAGTGAATAAAACTAAAGAAATCATCAAGGCAGATATATATGTCGCCTGTACAGGATTGTTAAAGTCCGGTGGTTCTGAAACACAGGAGAAACCAGTCGGTACGTTTTTTTATTGTATTAGTTATAAAAATGAGATTCATAATTTTCGTAGTGTTTGCCAAGGTCCGCCTGAACAAAAGCTTCGCACCATTAATAGCCTGATTTGTAAGAGTGTTATTGATGTTGTAAGTCAGCCCTAATATTAGGACGTGTCCTCAATTCGTACAACTGGCCTTGGCTCTGAGATCAATTCACACATAACAATACACTAAGTGCCATGAGGAGAGGTGCCTGTCCGTTCTAGCTACAACGGAGTACAATTTTTTAAAATTTGGTTACCTTATAATCTTGTTATTAATGGCTTTAGCCCATCCTATGCACTTATTTTGACATCGCCCACAGGGTTGATCGACCTTCAAAGGCTTATCAACATAGCCGCAATACATGCAAGCATAATACTCATCGGCGTTTATCTGATCGACTAATTTATATTGCTTAGGAAAAAGTGGTAAACCATAACGTACCTGGTCGTGAGGGTATAATAATAGGCTAAAATCTCCAGTGGTCTCTAACAAACCAACTCGAACTTGACCTAAATGTTCAACACCTTGCATACGCATTTCAGTAAAAAATTCATCATGTGACATCTCACCTCCTTCAATTTTCTCAAGGACCAATAGACCATCTTCTACGATATAAAGCGAAGTACCTTCTAAAAGGTCTTCAAATGGTTGGTATTTCATCATGAGCCAAGTACATAATCGATAGAGACATATTACAATGCTCATAATAAGCAATGCCTGAATTAATGGTAAATCCTTAGTAAACATAGGGTCCCCTGCGATGGACCCTAATGATAAAATGATAGTTAACTCGAATATAGAGAGCTGCCTAACACCACGCTTCCCAGTGAACCGTAGAAATAAAATGATCATGATAAACATCACAGTGACACGTACAGCAATTTCAGCAGCAAATGCCCACGTCGTATCGAGAATAAATATATTGGCCCAATCCATAGGTTCTTTTCCTACAAGGTAAATGCTTAAGAAAGTTGTCACGGCCACTAAAATTATCTATGGTCAACCTTCTTTAATCTGAATTAATTTCTCAAATTACAACACAACTTACACATATGTAAGACTGCTGCAATAAGGATTAAAGCACATAGAACACTAAAAACGTTCATGCTACATACATTTGTTTTAGCCGTGCTTATAGTGTTTATATCAACTGATGATTAGTTAAGAAGTTGATGAGTACAAATTACTTAATCATAATCCAAGGAGTATGGAAATGAACAATGAAACTTTAAAAGGTGAATGGAACCAACTTAAAGGTAGTGTTAAGCAGAAGTGGGCAGATCTAACCGACGATGATTTGACTCATATCGACGGTAGCCGCGATAAGTTGGTAGGACGATTACAAGAACGTTCTGGCCGAACTAAAGAAGAGGTGGAACGTGAGGTTGATGATTGGCGTCGTGAGAACGACTACTAGCAACTAGTATTAATTTTAAAATACAAAAACAATAAAATCATACCTAAAGTATCGCTCCTAACCGCATTTTTTAAAATGCGGTTTTTTTGTATGTCAATTTCTTATAAAACTAATGCCTAACCCTATTAATAAAATAGTAAGGATAGCTATGAATAGTATCCTGATCTGAACCAGTTGTATTTTTTCTGCAATCTTTATAGCATCTTTAGTATTATTAAATTTTTTAAATCTGGCTTTTTGTTTTTTCTGGCGCATATTTTTATCCTTTATAATTTTACTTCATATCTTATGGGATATGAGCTATTCCATTTTTAGTTTAGGCTAAACCTAAATTTATGCCCCTTTATTAGAGGCTATAACAAAGTATAAGGATGTTAATTGAACCCTTTTTAGGTAGTTTTAGTATATGGCTTTCGGTGAAATTGGACAACCATCTAGAACAACTATGATACTGTACTAGGTATACATCAGAGGACATCATTGAACAAAGAGAGGCTATGTGAACATATCAGTATCAGAAGCATCAAAAAGATGGGGTGTATCAAGGACCACAATCTACAAAAAGATAGATGATGGCGAGCTTTCAAGAAATTCAGACAAGAAAATAGATACTACTGAAATGTTACGGGTGTTTGGAAGCCCACCAAGCACTGAACGTACTGAACAAAATGAAAATAATGTTCACTGGACGCCAGTGAACATTGAAGCTGAACAGGAAAACGTTCAGCTAAAACATCAACTGGAGATGGAAAAACTAAAAAACGTCCACCTGCAGCAGCAGGTGGATCATCACAAGCAGTTGGTTGAAAATTACCAAAAGCAAATTGATCAGTTAAGTAAGAGCTTGGACAAAGCGAATGCCAGTATTCGGGACTTTGCACAGACCAAGCTATTAGAGATGAAAAGTAACTTATCAGTATCAAGTATCTCTCAAGACGAAAACAATCCCAAGGACAATCATGAAGACAGTGAAATAGTAAGTTCTGAGTCAAATTCAAAACCTGCTACTAATCAAGAAGCTATCAACACTAAGGGCAAGAAAAGATGGTGGAGCTTGTCTTTGTAAATACTCTCATGGAGAGTTAGTTTTTAACGAGCAACACCTTTAGTAGCTTGTTAAAGAGTAGCCAAGTAACGTAGTTGTCATGAGCATCGATTAGGAGTAGTATATAGACTATAATCTATATTATGGTTTTATATGTGGACTGTCATCACAACCGATCTATTCAATGATTGGCTTTATCAGCAAGATCAATCGACACAAGAGAAGGTGCTTGCCGCTTTAGTGGTTTTACAGCAGCAAGGCCCGAGCCTAGGGCGCCCTTTAGTGGACACTGTGTATGACTCAAAGTTTACCAACATGAAAGAGCTTCGGGTCCAGCATCGAGGTAAACCATTGAGAGCCTTTTTCGCATTTGATCCAAAAAGGCAAGCGATTGTACTTTGTATCGGTGATAAGAGTAATAACAAGCGCTTTTATAAAGAAATGCTAGCCACAGCCGATCAACAGTATGAGCATCACCTTAAAACTTTGGGAGATTTATAACATGACTAAGACACTACAAGAGCTGTTAGCAGAGCGTTCTTTAGACAGCCAGGCGCGTATTCAGCAACTGGCCGAGCAGCTATTTTTGGAAAACCAACTCTACCGCATCCGAGAGGAGCTTGAAATCTCTCAAAAAGAACTTGCTCAAACTATGGGCATTAAGCAGCCTTCACTATCTGCTATAGAAAACCGTGGCAATGACCTTAAAATCTCAACCATGAAAAAATATGTTGAAGCCATGGGTGGTAAGCTTCGTATTGATGTGGAGTTACCTACAGGGAAGCATATTGGCTTTACTGTCTGAATATATTCGTCAGATTATATAGAGGAGGATATTGGCTTTGATGCCTTTGAAACCTCAGCAATTAATTGTCTTGAACACTTTACAGTCTGTTGAATATCAGAGTAGCTGTGACCTGAGTTTAGAAGGCTGGCAATAATTTTACGCTTTTCCATGTCCTTGCCCCGCCCTTTATATTTACCTTGAGCTTTAGCGCGTGCAATACCTTGCATTTGACGGTTACGTCTATCCTCATAATCCTTTCTGGCAATGGCCGCTAACATATCAAGTAGCATGTCATTTATAGCGCGCAGTACGCTTTCCATGAACTCGGAGCTATTACCTTGCTGCAATGCCATATATGACGTGGGCAACTCCTTAGACACTACCGAAAGACGTTTGGCTGATAGTTTTCTCTTTAAGGTATCCCAGTCAGCTTGATTTAAACGTGCCAAACGGTCTATCTGTTCAACTAAGATCACATCTCCATCAGAAGCATCATCAATGAGCTGCATGAGTTGTGGACGTTCTAGCTTCGCTCCTGACTCGTTCTCAGTATAGAACGCTGCTATTTTATGGCCATACTCTCTAGCAAAAGCAATAAGTTCATCTTTAGCACGATTGGCATCTTGATCCTTGGTTGAGGCACGAAGGTAGGCTCTAATAAACATAAACACTCAAAATAGTCTGTTATAAGTGGTTCTACTATAACGGTCTATTTTAGGTGGTCTATTAATATTTTATAAGGCGTTTTTAGGTGGTTCCGCTAGGGTATACTTGTTCATTACCTAACTTACCCAAAATTTCATATTGATTAGCTAAAATCACACGTTCTGTATCTGTAAAGCTCATAATCACCTCTTATATTAATTATAGTTAAAAAATAGACAGCTCAGTTGCTAACTCATAAACAGAGTAACAGAAGACACACTGTCAATTTAATACAAATAATTAATAAATATTTAGTTAAAAATATTTATTAAAAATGCAGCTTAAACAGATAACCATTCACTAGTGATGTATGCTGAAAAAACCGTAGACAAAAACTTGGTAAACTAAAGAAGACAAATAGGTGCTCTCTGTTTAATTTTGTGTAAATAACTTGCTCCGCTTCGAGATTTTTATCATGTCTGTTATGGTAAAAACCAATAAGTTGATAGCGAATCGACAACTTATTTTTATAAATATATTTTGTACAAGGTATCTTTTTAGAAGATATCTTTCTATAAGGCGTTTCCAAATTATAAGGACGAATATTATGAGTACTGATTCTAAAAACAATAATGCTAAAAAAAATAAAAAACCTGTTATCGATAACTCTGAAGATCTAAAAGACAGAATCACTGAGTCCATCGATGCTTTTAAGCTGCGTGCCAACCTTCTGATGGCCAATATAAAAGAAGGCGGGGAGGATGGCTACGATCATTCAACGACCACTGCCGGTGAGAAAGGGCTTAAATCAGGTAAGGTTTCAGAGTTAACGGTTATCGCACCTCTAAAAGAAGGCGGTGCAGAGCGTCTAAAGGAAATTTTAAAAATCGCTGGCGGCAATCTAAAAGGTGCCACGCGGGTTGGGACGTTGCACGATTTGCGCTTTGTATTTTTAGATGATGATACTAGAGTGCTATTTTGTACTGCTTATGATGGCGATTGGGACCCTTATATCGACGACTTTGCAACCAAAATCCCTGAGCTGATGGATATTTTATTCGGTAACGTTGAAGGTTGGCCTGGCATTAAAGACCCGAGTGTCAAACAGTTCATTTTAGATCATCAAATCACTGCCGCTGGTTGGTATGTAGGAGTTCCGCATCTGACTATTCAAGATATTCGCCGCCAAGACCGCATCGTTAAAGGCATTAATAAAGCGCTGGATGAAGCACAGTCTTAAAGTTTGTGATAAAACAATAAGATATTACTAATTTATGCCATTCTTTTATATCACCATTTTTAAATGGGTTGGGTGATATAAAAGGTAGGGGCAAAGTAAACTCAGACAATGATAAAAATAGGGTTAACAATGAGTGAAAACACTGGAAATAATAATAAAAATGATAGTACTTCAAAAGATAATCATCCTTTAACCAGCAAACTGCATGAATTAAAGGATGACTTTGGCAATCGTATCGTAGATAGCAATGTTGAATCTTGGTTAGCAGATATTAAAAAAGAAGTCGGCGACGGTATCGAGACTTTAGCGAATAAAGCACGCGGCGTCTTTAATCCAAATACCGTCACCATGCAGCTAGAAGACATTCAATCCATTATTTTACGCGACCGACCAACGCCTTATTATGGAACAATCGTTGCGCTGAAAATCAATAATGCAGAAGCTGGGCGCCAACTACTCAAAACCGTTTTGCCTGACGTGACTAGCAGTAAGGCGTGGCATAAAGACATGCAAGCGACGCTATCTATTGTCATGACTTATGATGGTTTAGAGGCGCTCGGCGTGCCGCGGTCGTCATTGGATAGCTTTCCAGAATCCTTTAAAGCAGGTATGGCGAAGCGCGCAGAAAAGCTGCGGGATTTCGATATCAATGCCCCAGAAAACTGGGCTGCCCCTTTTGGTGATAAAGGCGATATCCATGTCGGTGCGGCCATTATTGCTGATAGTAAAGAGAAATGGCAAATAAAGCTAAAGGAGCTGCAAGACAATATTCAGCCATATATCGATGAAGATAATCCCGCCAATGGCGATATTGAAATTCTTATGGAGCATACTTTCGGTTCAGACAATAACGTCAAAAACGTCTTTGGCTATCGCGATGGTATCAGTAATCCAGAGATTCAAGGCAGCGGTATTCAAACGCCGCCAAGTCTTGACGGTGAGGCGATAGCAGCAGGCGAGTTTGTATTAGGTTATAAGGGCGAAGCGGGCACGATAGCGCCAATGCCGCAGCCAGAAGTCTTGGGCAAAAACGGCTCATTTATGGTATTGCGTGCCTATAACAGTCATGTCGCCGCCTTTAATAAATTTCTAAAAGATAATACGCAGAGTGACGAAGAAGCGGAGTTACTGGGCGCAAAAATGTGGGGACGTTGGCGCTCAGGTGCACCTTTAGTCTTATCTCCTGAGCACGATGATAAGAAACTGGGCGATGACCCCAACCGCAACAATAATTTTGGCTATAAAGATGACCCTTATGGTAAAAAATGTCCATTTGGCGCGCATGCTAGGCGTATGAATCCAAGAGACAGCAAAGACTTTATTTTATCTGATGTGCGTTTGCATCGTATTGTTAGACGCAGCGTTGGTTTTGGTGAGGCATTGTCGCCCGATGTAACTGAGGATGATGGCAAAGAGCGCGGGTTATTCTTTATTGGTATCAACGCCCATGCTATGGAGACCGTTGAGTTTTTACAATCGCAGTGGATCAATGATGGTAATTTTATGAGCTTAGGAGAAGAAAAAGATCCGATGCTTGGTGTCCATCATGGCGATAAAGACGCAGCTGCCGATACCTTTACCGTACCTGCTGACCCTATTCGTCAGCGCTATCACGGTATCGAAACCTTCAATACCTTGTACGGCGGTGAGTATTTATTTATCCCAAGCTTATCGGCATTAGAATGGATTAGTGAATTGTCTTAAAAGTTTAAAAATACCGTTTCATTTACAAGAACAGCTACTTATAAAAAAGGATTGAAAAATGTTAAAAAAATTATTCAAAACTAAATATGTGCCTTATGATGCAAAATATATTCAACTGAGCGCAGAAGACGAACGTAATATCCGCACCATTACCGACGATATTAAAAACTATATCGCTCGAAGTGATAAAGCCAGCAACATCGATTATCATACGCGCGATGCTCATGCCAAAGGCTACTGCGCCCTTAAAGCCAAGTTTGAGATATTAGACAATCTGCCTGCTGAATACGCGCAAGGTTTTTATGCCAAATCAGGCATTCATGATGCCGTTATCCGTTTTTCTAATGGTGCCTCGCGTGTTTCGCCTGATAGTAAGCTTGGCTTAGCGCAAGGCTTAGCGATTAAGGTCTTTGATGTAGCAGGTGAAAAACTCGCGCCAGGCGAAGAAGACAGCACTAACTTTGATTTTAATTTGATCAATCATCCGGTGTTTTTCTGTAATCGAATCGAAGATTATGCTTATATCTCTAAGCTGTTTTTAGAGCTACCAAAATACACTGAAAAAGGCGCAAGAGGTAAAGCGCAATTGGCCTTTAATTGGTTAACCAACTATGGCTCAAGGTTACCGACCAAAGAATCTTTTAAAACCTTTAAAGCAGTTGGTGGATTTACAACGATTGAGCCAAAAAACACCTTACTTTATGATTTCCATTCACAAGGCGTGGTGCGTCATGGCGACTATATGGCGAAGATAAGAGTCACGCCAACCAAAGCAGCGGCTAAAAAAGTTACCCGTCGTGAGCTTGATGTGAATGCACGCGAGGAAGCGATTCGCCCGCTGATTATCGATGAGATACGCGAGCATGATTATCAGTTTGATGTCCAAATTCAGCTTTGTCGTCATCTAAAAAAGCAGCCGATTGAAGAGATAACCACCGAATGGAAAGAATCTGATGCGCCATTTGTGACGGTAGCAACGCTGACGATTCCTTGCCAAGATGTGCCTGATGACGGTCATTTTGATATTATGGAAAACTTGTCTTTTACGCCATTTCGTTGCTTAGAGGAAAACCGTCCGATTGGTAATTTGCAACAGTCGCGTCTAAAAGCATATCAAATAGCCTCGCAGACTCGTCATAAACTGAATGACGTTAAACGCCGCGAGCCTAAGAGCTTAAAAGAAACCTTTGATAAGTCATTCTTTTAACTATGTCTAAATTGAACCTTAAAGCGTATGACCCTTGCCGTCAAATCCGTATTTAAGTTCTCGTTTCTATGCGCATTGACAGCCACGTTAGCAAACAACTGACTTGGGTATATAAAATAACCCTTAGTCTTAATCGCATCGTCTTTAATATCAGCAGTAATCACGTCATCAGGAAGAGCGGCATAATTAACACTCTCATCCCCCGCCTCAATATAACTGGAGAAGTTTTCACTAATAAAGCGATAGAACAAAGTCCCCAACACATACTGTTTAAAGTCCCACCCATCGACTGAGCCACGAACCTCGTTTGCAATTTGCCAAATTTGTCGATGCAGTTCCGCACGTTGTTGGGTACTTGTCATGATAAAAAATCCTGTAAAAAAATAAGAAACAAAACTAGCGCACATTGTGCCTAACTAAAAATACATTATCCACGATAACCTTCATTATAGGGCGCTAACGCATCAACCTGCTGATTTGAGAATAACTCACGTATGTCATCATCCCTATAGTCTGTGAAATCGAGACTTTCCTAAAATTCACTAACGTCTAAAAAAAGGCGTATAGCTCTTTGATGCCTCTGTTCCTTGAGGATCTGGTACTTCCTCAACACTGTTAGCAACCTTCGCTTTTGGTATTACCAAAGGTTCAGGCAAAATAGCTTCCTTATATCGCTCCTGATGATATTGGGCTTTAATTTTAATTCCTTCCTCTAAATCCATCTTATCTAATTGACTGCGATGAGTTTTATTAGGCTCACTGTAGTAGGTATTGCTGTTAATCTGTTGGATATATGGCTTAAACTCAATCCCCTTATAGTTTTTAGCAAACATACCTCCCGTAAGCCTCACACTCATAACCCTGCCATTTTTATCCTTGAGATCATCGTGTTTCACTGACACACTGGTTTCGCTATTACCCCGATTGACGTTAAGTCCCCAGCGCCTTAACGTGGTCAAAAGCGATTGACGATTGGTAACTACCCCTCTTTGAGACTCAAGAAATAACCGCCGTTTAAGTGCCTCTTCTAAATCACGACGGCTTTTGGGGTGTTGAATTATTTTATCGTCTTCATCACTTTGTTTTTTTGAATAACTATTGATGTTAAAAGGACTTGGCCTTGGTGCATGGCTATTATAAGGATTAACTAAACGTTGTCTTTTAGGGTCATTAGGATCACTCAAGGACTCTCCACGTATGGTCTTAACCTCTGCATTAACTATGTTCTTCCATGCATTCACCCGTCTTTGATCCGCAGGCTCATAGTACGGCTGAAACGACTTTCCTGTGCGCAGCTCTTGGCATGGTATGACGAAGTTTAGCTCCAAACGCCCAACCGGATTATTGTCATCAATATCCTTGTCTGCATGTTCTACCCATAGAATGTCGTACTGATCTGGCTCTAACCCACAAAATATCACCTGCTCAAACTCTCGCATAATCCGCTTTTTATCATCTTCGCTTATCTCATCGGCACGCTCGCTAAATGATAAGTAGCCAGACTTATATTTGGACTTATGCACCGTAGTATCAATTAGGTGCTCAGTAAGCACAGGATTGCCGTAGAGCACTTTTGCGTGCTTTCTAGGTACTAGGGTGCCATCAGATCCTTTCTCTTTAAGAAGGTAGTTTAAAACGCCGCTGGCTTTGCCTTTACCATGCTTTGAGAATTTAACGATCATGGTTGTCCCTCGCTGACTTTTTTGAGGCCTCTATACTTGACTCGATTAACAGATGCATCTGCTCACGTATCGCTTCTATCTCATGCAATACTTGAGCATCTACCTGTCTTTCTGTATTCACATGACGAGTTAACTGATTCAAGTTACTACCTATTCGCCCAAGCTGGCGTACTAAATCTGGATCAACTGGCTTCACAGGTGTCACCCCTAGAGCAAGATCCCTTAGCCAGCTTGCAACAGTACTTCCTCTGTTTCTTTTTTTAAGTTCTGCCAGCTCATAATCGTTCACTCGGATTGATATTTCACGAGTACGTTTGGCTCTCTTATCCAAATTAGTAGGACTGATATCAGACATAATAAGACACACCTTAAAAGATTGAAGGGGGTTTGGGGTCTCCCCAACCAGCACACACAAGGGATAGGATATTTTTAGCGTAGCATAAAATAGCCCCCTTTTGTGACTGCTGGCTTAAATTTTATAAATATATCTACTATTCACTGTCTGTACCTACTGAAATATAATTGACTGTACCTAATAAATAATGACTGGGTGTACCTATTCCGCTATAATTGTCTGTACCTATTTAAGATGAGGTTTTTATGAATAAGCGAAAACGACATATGCAGCGTTACAATGCTCTTAGATCAGCCAGAGTAGAGGCTATGCTCGAGATGCTAAATGCGATTGATCATGGGGCACCAGAATTAGAAGTTTTAACAGGAAAGGAGGATAACTATATCCTAGAAAATGAGCTTAACTCCTATAGAGCTATGAAGGTTGCTCAATATTTCAAAGTTAACGTGAGCAAAGGAAAGTTAACCAGATTTTCTAAACCTGAAGATCATCATTATCACTTAACTGCCAAACAGCTCATGGATTATATTGAGGAAAATCATGACGCTTTTGTCAATTATTGGGAGTGGTACAGACAACCTGCTATACACAAGGTAGAGGCCCAATATACATAGCAACAACTTCAGATTTTAATTAGAGCATTGAGGCCAGAGGGACTACCTAAGGTACATACGCTTAATAAAACCTGCCTTCAATTCAAGTATGCCTACTCTGATGTTCTTAAGTTGCCTAGTGGTCAGCGAGAGAGTTATACAAACGCTCTAAATTCGACCGTAGAGGTGTTTAAAAATATTTATGGTAGTCAGTTACCAGATGAACAAAATA
>NZ_FUGD01000139.1 GCF_900162815.1 Psychrobacter pasteurii
TATTCAAAAAATCATTGAAGATTCAGGACACACTATTCTATGGTTACCGCCTTATAGTCCTGACTTAAACCCTATTGAGCAAACTTGGGCTTGGGTTAAGAAAAAGCGTCAAGATTGGGGAATAGATTGTATCAATACGTTATTCTTCTATTTTCTTTGGCTGTGTGACTGTTTTTAAGGGCTATGACTATACCACGGCAATGGCGTTGAAGTCGATTACGGCAAGGCTGTGATGTGGTTTTTAAAAGCAGCCCAAGAGGAGAACCCAGTAGGCGAGCTGAATTTGGCCATGATGTATGAGACGGGGCTAGGGGTAGAGCAGGATTATGAAATGGCAGCCGCTTGGTATAGACAGTCTGCTATGAAAGGAGAAGCTCAAGCTCAATACAACTTAGGCATGCTCTATGATAATGGTTATGGGGTAGAGCTGAATGCGACTGAGGCGGTCAGCTGGTATCGAAAAGCGGCGGAACAAGGTATGCCGGACGCTCAGTATAATTTGGCAATTAGTTATCAAGAAGGGGAGGGAGTTCCCAAAGATATAAAGCAAGCGCTAAAGTGGTATACCCAAGCGGCTGAGCAAGACTATGGCAAGGCAAGCTACAATCTAGGCACCTTGTATTACAATGGCGATGGAGTAAAGCAAAATTACACTAAGGCCAAAGAGTGGTTTCAACGCTCTTGCGAAGATGAAGAGTTAGAGGGGTGTAGTATTTACCTAGATTTAGAAGGTGCTGGGTATTAGGTGGAAAGTTAGAGAAAGCAGAATATTTATGCACAAAAAAGACGCCCATTAGCGTCTTTTTTTATAGAGGATTTTTATCAAGCTTTATGAAAGCAAAAAATTAGCGCTCACTTAAATCACGAGCCACTAGCTTTTTAAGCTCTTCTGGAGAAGACCATAGACCTTCTAAGTCATAGAATTCACGAGCTTGACGGGTCATGATATGAACGATAACACCGCCTAAGTCTACTAAAGTCCAGTCGCTGTCTTTCTCACCTTCACGGCCTAAAGGCATAAAGCCTGCTTTTTTAGAGATAGCACCCACTTCATCAGCCAAAGCATTCACGTGACGTTTTGAAGTACCTTCAGCGATAACCATATAATCCATTACGTCTGTCAATTCAGTGACGTGAAGTACGGTAATGTTTTTTGCTTTTAAATCGTTTAGGGCGTCTTGAACCATTTCAAGACAAAACTGTAGTCTTTCATCGCTCATGGGTGTTTTTTGATTTGCGTCTATTGTCATAGCTATCCTATAGGGTTGTCTGTATATACTTTATGACTTTCAGGCCAAAAGATATGTTTTAAAATTTCGGTAAAATTTAGTTCATTACGAGGGCGTTGGGTTTTGCGCAGGTGGTATGGAAACCATTAACTCAATAAGAATGATATAAATTGTTTTTCATGATATACGAATATACGGAGCGTGGCAAAGCAGATTTTGCAATATCTGGCTTACCTTGAGCAATTGCTTCTCGTATCGCACTGCTTGATAGGGGTGCTACCGTATGTGAATCTATGTATATGAGGCCATGAGTGTGCTGCTTCAAGCCCTCTAAGCAGTAGGTCACCTGTGATTTTAAGGATTCAGGCAATAGGGCGGCAATCTCTTCGGGAGACTGCAATTCATCTCTGGGAAATACCCAGAGGTGAGCCAACTGGGTTAACTTATCGCCATCACGCCATTTGGGTAAACTGGCAATATTATCTGCACCCACAATAAATACCAAGCTGTTGTTAGGATGCAGCTGACGTAATTCGGTCAAAGTATTTATGGTATAGACCGGAGGCTGTTGCCAGATTTCATGCTCACTAATGGCAAGGTTTGAAAGGGGTGTCTGGGTCAAAGAGGATAGCGCTTCTGCTTTCAACTCTTTAATAGCCTCTGTCAGCATATTTAGGCGATGTTCAGAGCTAGTGCTGTTTGTTTTGAGCGGTGAGCGTGAGGTGGGCATAAAATAGGCTTTAACTGAATGATTATCAGAAGCTAACTTGTGATAAACATGGGTTAATAACGCCAAATGACTGTTATGTACTGGGTCAAAAGAGCCCCCCAAATACACGTGGATAGGTAGATTGCTACTCAGCTGCTTTGTCTCGGTAGGAGAAGTAGATAGATCAGTATTAACAGTTGGGGTCATGACAAATCCATTACCAAAGCGGTGAGTTGAGTATGAGAGTGAGTCTAAGTTAGCCAACTAAATAGCTAACCAAATAGTTAATAAAATAGCTAAGAGCTACCAAGTATAAAAAGTTATGTAACCAAAACCAACCTCGAGCGCCAAAATAAAACTAGCCGACAAAATTTGCCGGCTAGTTTTTAATTTTATCACCAGTCGCCGTAAAACCACCCACTTCAGGGCATAGGTATCTACACAAATTTACTAGCGGCATCAGCGAATTCACGCAGTTTGTCAGGGGGATAATGATTTACCAGTTCGGTAAAATTAAGCCACTGGAACAATCCTGCCATCACAGCAGGTGCGGTTATTGGTTTGCTGCGTTTCATTTGCCGACCTGAGAGGCGCACTAAAAACAAAGCAAACTCTTGTGACTGTTTATCAGATGCTTGCATAATACGCCACACGAGCGTACAAGCCTGAGAGGCAATTAACAACCGCTTAAAATAAGCGTCTCCACTTTGCTGTAACCAGGACTCTAGCTGAAGTCCTGCACTTTTAAGCAATTTAAAATAAGATTCTATTTGCCAACGCCAATAATACCACTGACTAATATCTGCACCCTTGACGGACGTCTCTTG
>NZ_FUGD01000180.1 GCF_900162815.1 Psychrobacter pasteurii
CTGAATTAGCGTCTAGAGCCCAATACCATGATGTAGACTGGTTAAAACAGCAGTTTACCTATTATGTAGAAGGCTATACGCCAGAATCTAATCTAAATTAAACAAGCTTTATAAAATTCAATAAAAAGCAAAAGGACAGTTATGTTAAACATTAACGATATAAAAATTGCAGTAATTGGCCTGGGCTATGTTGGTCTACCCTTAGCGGTCGAATTTGGTAAAAAACATCCTGTTATTGGTTTTGATATCAATCAACACCGAATTGAAGAGCTAAAATCAGGGACGGACCATACCTTAGAAGTCAGTGATGAAGAGCTCGCCAGTGCCAAACAGTTAGAGTTTAGCTCAGACATTAATGAGCTGGCTGAATGCAACTTTTATATCGTAACTGTGCCTACGCCTATCGATGAATACAAACAGCCTGACTTAACGCCTTTAGTCAAAGCCTCTACCGCCATTGGTAGTGTGCTTAAAACAGGCGACATCGTGGTATATGAATCGACTGTATACCCTGGTGCTACTGAAGAAGTCTGCATCCCAGAATTAGAACGCAGCTCTGGCTTAGTGTTTAATAAAGATTTCTTTGCAGGCTATAGCCCAGAGCGTATTAATCCAGGTGATAAAGAGCACCGTGTCACTAACATTCTTAAAGTGACAGCAGGCTCTACTCCTGAGATAGCAGAGCTAGTAGATGAAGTATACAACCTGATTATTACAGCTGGCACCCATAAAGCACCTTCTATTAAAGTCGCTGAAGCCGCTAAAGTTATTGAAAATACACAGCGTGATGTCAACATTGCCCTAATCAATGAATTAGCAGTTATCTTTAATAAAATGGGCATTGATACTGAGGAAGTCTTAACTGCGGCAGGTACTAAATGGAACTTCTTACCATTCCGTCCAGGTCTTGTCGGTGGGCATTGTATCGGTGTTGACCCTTACTACCTCACTCATAAAGCTCAGGCCATTGGTTACAACCCAGAGATTATCTTGGCAGGTCGCCGCTTGAATGACAGTATGGGTGAATACGTGGTTACTCAGCTAGTCAAAACTATGATTAAAAAGCGTATCCAAGTTGAAGGAGCCAAAGTTTTAATCCTAGGTCTAAGCTTCAAAGAAAACTGCCCTGATGTGCGTAACACCAAAGTTATTGATATCGTGCATGAGCTAAAAGAATATAACATCGATGTTGATGTGTACGATCCTTGGGTCGATGCTGAAGAAGCTCAACAAGAATATGGCATTAGCCCTGTCAACGATATTGCTAACTTAGAAAATAATAGCTACGATGGCATTATCTTAGCTGTGGCTCACAATCAGTTCGTAGAAATGGGTGTGGAACAAATTAGAGCGCTAGGTAAATCCAATCACGTCCTCTACGATTTAAAATATCTATTTGATAGTAAGCTGAGCGATATTCGTTTGTAATATCACCTTGCTTATAAGGTGAACCCTAATTACTAGATAGTCTAAATTTTTAAAAATTAAAGAGTAAAGTCCTATGACCCAATACCAAAAGACTCAACAAGACTTAGTTGCTACCCCTAAGACCTGGCTTGTAACAGGCGTAGCAGGTTTTATTGGCTCGAATTTGCTTGAGACCTTATTAAAGCTCAATCAGACGGTGGTGGGTCTAGATAACTTCGCTACTGGCTATCAGAAGAACTTAGATGAAGTACAAAGCTTAGTATCTAATGAGCAGTGGCGGCGCTTTAGCTTCATTGAAGGTGATATTCGTAACTTTGCAGACTGCCAGCAGGCATGCTCTGGCGTAGACTATGTGCTACATCAAGCAGCTCTAGGATCCGTACCTCGCTCACTAGCAGATCCTATTACTACCAATGAAGTTAACATCTCAGGATTTTTAAATATGTTAACCGCTGCTCGTGATGCAGAGGTTAAAAGCTTCACCTATGCTGCCAGTAGCTCAACCTACGGAGATCATCCTGGCCTACCCAAAGTAGAAGATAAGATCGGTAAGCCATTGTCACCGTATGCGGTCACTAAATACGTTAATGAGCTCTATGCCGATGTATTCGCTCGCTCATATGGTTTCAAGAGTGTTGGCTTACGCTACTTCAATGTCTTTGGTCGTCGCCAAGATCCAGACGGTGCTTATGCAGCGGTAATTCCTAAGTGGACTGCTGCCATGATCAAGAATGATACGGTCTTCATCAACGGTGATGGTGAGACCAGTCGTGACTTCTGCTATATCGAAAATACAGTACAAGCCAATATCTTAGCAGCCACGACTCAGAATGAAGACGCTACTAATCAAGTATATAACGTAGCAGTTGGTGATCGGACTACACTGAATGAGCTGTTTAATGCGATTAAGTCAGCACTAGCAGATAACGGTGTGACCTACGAGCAGGAGCCGACTTATCGTGACTTTAGACCAGGCGATGTGCGTCACAGTCAAGCGGATGTCAGTAAAGCCAATAGCCTGCTTGGATATGAGCCTAAATTTAATATATCTCAGGGTATTAACGAAGCGATGGCTTGGTATGTTAAATCACTAAGCAATAAGTAGTAAGACTCAAATGTCTAAAAGAATTAGCTCCTTATTAAAAAACGAAGATATAAATCGTTTAGTAAAAAACTTCTTTTCCCTTAGCGTCTTAAAAGTAGTTAATTTAATACTACCTTTCGTAACCCTTCCTTACTTAATTAAGACACTAGGGTTAGAAAAATACGGAGCTATCGTTTTAGGTTTATCGTTAATAGCTTACTTTCAGGCTATAACGGATTATGGTTTTAACCTTTCAGCTACTCGGGAAGTAACTAAGCACAGAGAAAGTCGCAGACAGCTAAGCTTTATTTATAGTAAAACGCAAACGTCCAAGCTTTACTTATTACTTCTTTCTCTGATAATTATTGTGCCTTTAATATTGATCGTTCCACAGTTTCGTGAAGATTCGTTGGTTTACTTATTAATTTGCTTAATGTTAATAGGCCAATCTCTATTTCCAGAATGGTTTTTCCGTGGAGTAGAACAGATGGGATATATCACTGTTCTAGATGTTCTCATTAAGGGGGGGTTCACCATTGGAGTTTTTGCTCTAATTAAATCCCCAGATGATTATTGGCTATATCCTGCTCTCTTTGGATCAAGCTATTTATTTGTAGCATTACTATCACATGTATTAGTAATGCATAAATTTAAGTTAAATTTTTATATTGTAAGGCCTTCTAAAGTTATTAAAAACTTAAAGCTTGGTTTTCCACTCTTTATAAATCAATTTATGCCCAACTTCTATAATAATACGACTACCTTCTTAATAGGAATGCTATTGGGGAAACAACAAGCTGGTCTTTTCGGGGCTATAAGACAAATTACAAATTTATTAAATGTACTGAACTCGGTAGTATCTATAGTAGTATTCCCTTATTTAGTGCGTAGACAAGATAAGTTTGGAGTATTTAGCAGGCTTTATTTAGCAGGCTTTATCATTATTTCTTCTTCTTTAGCCTTAATTCATAAGACTATATTTCAATGGATAGGAATTAATAATACAGATTCAACCATAACATTTTTAATCTTAGTGGCAGGTATTAATTTTATAGTGGCATATAGTATTTATTCGACGAACTATCTGATAGCTAGAGGTTACGATAAAATTGTAATGAAGGTCACTTTTGTAGCTTCATTAACTGGTCTACTAACCTCTTACCCACTGATTAGCACCTTTGGTATTGTAGGCGGGGCAGCAAATATCGCATTCGCACAGTTGTTAATGGGCGGGAGTGCTTTTTTAATGTATATATTTATCAACAACAAAACATCAATCACAAACAGCACTGGTGCAACTAAAAGAAAGAGACACCTAAAAAAGTTTTGAAGTTAGCATGTTTAAAAATATTTTATGCATAAAGACATGCTGTAAACTAAGTTCTTATTTAAATATAAAGCTTATTACTCGTTATTATATTAATTAAAAGAATCAGGATCACTATGAAAAAAACAATATACTTTGCTAGTTTACCTAATGG
>NZ_FUGD01000140.1 GCF_900162815.1 Psychrobacter pasteurii
GCCTCTGCCAGCTGCGTCATAGACACTAGTGATACCATGCAACCAGTATTTCCTTCTTATGGTATAGACGCTTCTAGGGTTATAGCCAAAGTTCTCTGCGACGGTCGCTATAGGATGACCTTGACTCAGTTGATGCAGCATGAGCAGTCTGATTCTCGCTCTGGCATTGCCTTCTGTTTTAGATAATTGCAGAAAATCGTGGTCTGTGAGTTTATGGTTTCTAGGGGTCTTTTTCGGCATATGATTCTATTATGTTGTTGAGTTGGTTGTATTGTGCCTTATTTTGTGGAATTGGTATAATGCTTAATCACAGGGAGATTATCTATTGTCGTCATCAAAGCCAACAAAAAAGCCGTACATAAAAAATAGAGGGCTTAAATTTTTTAAGCCCTCTATCTTGAACCGTTAACCCTCAATTTTGAACCGCTAAATAAGTAAGCTAAAACCTAACGCCGAGCATTGACCCGCTCCCACATTTTATTAAGACGCTTTTGTGATACAGCTTGGCGAGTCTTCATCGGCTGAGCAAACAGCTGAATCCGGAACTCTTCAACCAGCCAGCGGTACTCACTAATGGTTTCATCATCAGCTCGTCCAGCCAGACGCTCCATGTGCACATCAAGCTCATACACCGCATCTAAATCACCATCAAGGTTGTGCTCAAGGCGCTCAATACGTATCTCTAGCGCTTCTAAATAGCGTGGGTATTGCTGCCAATCCTCATACGCCATACGATACACAAAGTCTGATAGATGCAAGTCATCGAGCTGATCTTCAATATCATCAATCGACTCACCAAACACTTCACGATCTAGCATTAATAGACTACGACGAATACGCTGCCAACGGGTATACACCTCTTTTAGCAGTTTAAGTACCGTTTGACCCTCTAATAAGAAATTGGCCAGAACCTTTTCGGCCGTTTTTTCAAACTCAGTATCATCAAGCGGTAATTGATCCGCCAGCTTTTCAGCAACTTTATCGGCATTATCTGGCAGCTCTTCATCATGATCCTTAAAGTTTGGCGCATGAGACTCCAAAGCTGCATCTAGCGTAGCATCGACCACAATGGTTTTTAACTTCTCCATATCGCCTAAGGGAGCAAAAGCCAGCTTAAAGGTCTTATCAATCTGACTGGTTAATTGCTTTTGCTTAGCACCCAGCTTCGATCGAATAAGAGTCAACACCCCTTTACGATGGGCTTTTAGAGCGGCTGTCACATCAGTGAACTGATGAATGGTCACTGCCTCGCCTGCCTCATCGGCCACTAGCGCAGAAAACTCTTTCATCACAATACCGGCACTATGACGGTTCTTGCTAAATCTAAAGTGTTCTGGGAAGCTGGTATGTACCCCTTGCGAGTCTTTACCTTGGGTTAGCGCTTGACTGGTCTCACTTGCATGGCGCTGCTGCAAGGCTTTTAAGTCGCGTCCTTTTTCAATAACGCGCTTTTTGTCATCGACCACACAGATTTGTGGCTGCAAATAACGGTCAATAGAAGCTGGATTAAAGTCTTCTGGCTTAACCCCTACCACACCTCGGCGCTGCAAGGCCTGACACAGCTGGTTTAATAGACCTTGCTGATGGTTTTTCTCTAGCTCATCAAACAGGTCATCCGCTGTATTAGGAATGGGTACAATTTTGCGGCGAATCTCTTTGGGTAAAGATTTCAGCAGCTGCAGTACTAGTTCATAACGCCAACCTGGCACACCCCATAGCAGCTCAATGGCATCTAGCTGAGGTAAGGCAGCAAGTGGCACTCGAATGGTCACCCCATCATCTTCAGACGCAGGATCAAACACATATTTCAGCGGTAGCTTTAAGTCGCCCAACTGCCAAACTTCTGGGAATTCGCCAGTGGTCGGCGCCGTTTCTTTGAGGACATCGTCATCAGTGAAGAACAAGAATTTAGGGTCTTCTTTTTCAACCTCAGCACGCCAATCCTCAAAAGCTTTACGACTGGCAATATGTTCAGGAATTTTGCGCTCATAGAATTGATATAAATCTTCTTCATCAACCAGCAAATCACGACGACGTAGCTTGTCTTCTATGCGCTCAACATCGGCAATCTTATCCATGTTGTGTTGTAGAAATGGTGCTTGACGGCCTAGATTACCGGTAACCAGACCATCTCGGATAAAGATTTCGCGCGACTCTTCTAGATTAATCTGCTCGTAGTTGGTTAGCTGCTTGGCGACCACAATCAGACCAAACAAACTAATTTGAGCATAAGCACGCACACGGCCCGTCTTCTTCGACCAATGCGGCTCAAAGTAATGATATTTAAGCAAATTACCACCGGCAGAGATAATCCACTCGGGCTCAATTTTTGCCACAGTGCGCATAAATACTTGCGAGGTCTCGACTATCTCAAACGCCATCACCCAAGCTGGTGCTTGCTTAAATACTGTACTGGCCGGGAAAATTTTGGCTTTTTGCTGACGGGCTGCCAGATACTCACCGCGCTGATCGGTTTTATGGGCAATCACGGACAGCAGACCTGTCAATAAAGCACGATGCAAATTGGCATATTTCACTGCACGCTGCTCTTCATCGACCTCATTATCATCAGCTTTATCAACGATTAAATCACTGGCCACAGTCTTGGCCACTTTAATCGGCTGATTGGCATTACGTTTGCCCTTACCCTTGCTATCTTTGGCTTTGGGCTTATCTTTACTCTCCGTTCCTGAATCGGACAAAAGCTTTAAGTCAGTGACCATCTGCTCAAGCTGACGGTAAGTCTTCTCCCACTCACGCAGACGCGGGAAGCTTAGATAATGCTTTTTGGCAAATGACTTACGTTGACTGTTGCTCAGCTTATTACTACCGCCGCCATAAAGCGCATTCCATAAACTTAAGTAGAACAGGAAGTCAGAATCTTCTTGACGGAAAATGGCGTGTTTTTGATCTGCCTGAGCCCGCTTTTCAGCCGGACGCTCACGTGGATCTTGAACGGCAAGCGCTGCCACGATAATGAGCATCTCAAGCATACAATCAAAGTCACTACCAGCGACAAGCATACGTGCCAGCCTTGGATCAATCGGCATACGCGCCATTTTTTGACCAATACGGGTTAGCTTAACTTCGTTTAAGGTTTGCTTGGAAAGTGGCTTTTTACTATCCGGATTTTTGGGTGCAAGAGCGCCAAGTTCATCAAGTAGCTTGCGGCCATCTTTTACTAAGCGGCTATCAGGTGGCTCAATAAAATCAAAATTCTCAACCGTACCCAAACGCAGACTCGCCATTTGCAGGATAACTGACGCCAAGTTGGTACGCAGAATTTCAGGCTCAGTGTATTCTGGACGACTTTCAAAGTCCTCCTGTGAATACAGACGAATACATACGCCCGGTGCCACACGACCACAACGCCCTTTACGTTGGTTGGCCGCTGCTTGCGAGATAGCTTCAATCGGTAAACGCTGCACACGCGAACGATACGAATAACGAGAAATACGCGCAAAGCCCAAGTCAATCACATAACGAATACCCGGAACAGTTAGTGCCGTCTCTGCCACGTTGGTAGCGATAACGATGCGTCTACCTCGGCCTGAGGGCTGGAAAATCCGCTGCTGCTCGGCATAAGTCTGACGCGCAAACAAAGGCAACACTTCGGTATGAAGCGGGCCATGTCTTACCAGCACTTCTTGCATCTCACGGATTTCTGCTTCAGTGGCAGCAAAAATCAAGATATCAGCATGCTCAGGATGACCTTTGGCTACTGCATCTTCAAAACACTCCTCTACCGCAGCGACTAAAGCACGTGGCAGATTTTCTTCAAAGTCATCAAAGCTGTCATCATCTGAGCTGCCCACTGGCGTGTCTGTAAGAGGACGATAACGCACTTCAACAGGATAGCCTCGTCCTTCTACATTAATAACAGGGGCAGGCACCACCTGCTTTTTGGCTTTATCGTACTGGGCGAAATATTCACTAAATCGGCCGGTATCTAAGGTTGCAGAGGTGATAATCACCTTTAAATCTGGGCGCTTTGGCAACAGCTGTTTTAAATACCCCATGATAAAGTCAATATTCAGACTTCGCTCATGCGCCTCATCGATAATGATGGTGTCGTATTTACTTAAAAACCGGTCATGCCCTAGCTCTGCCAGCAAGATACCATCGGTCATTAGCTTAACCACAGATTTGGCCGTACCCTGCTCATTAAAGCGAATCTTGAAGCTGACCGTCTCCCCAAGTGGCTCGCCCAGCTCTTCAGCAATACGGTTGGCCACACTGCGAGCTGCCAGTCGTCTGGGCTGAGTATGGCCAATCTGACCGGTAACCCCTCGACCTGCCAGCATCGCAAGCTTCGGCAACTGCGTGGTCTTACCCGAACCGGTCTCACCCGCCACGATGATCACTTGATGGTCATGAATCGCTTGAATGATATCTTCACTACGCTTACTGACCGGTAACTCAGCATTTAAAGTTTCCGGTAAATTGGCCGGAATGCTCTCGATACGCTCTTGCACCACTTGCTGCGAGCGTGCCTTAACTTTCTCAAAGGTAGCTTGCTTCTCCGCCAAAGTTTTGGGATTGGCTTTTTTGGACGGACGGGTCAGCTCACGTTGCAGACGGCTTAAGAAGTGACGGTCTTTGGCCAATACTGGCAACTCATCAATTTTTTTCGCCGCTGATAAATCGTTGGTAGCAGTGACAGCAATTTCAAATGCTGTATGAGGGGCATTACTGTCTTTTGTCATATATTTTTTGGCTTTATTAGCGATATTATAGTTAAGAGATTTCTAGCTGCCGTAACCGTATTTATTAGGTTTACAGCAGTAATTAAAGATAAAACCCTATTCATCAGGATTTGGATAAGAAGTTGATAAGAAATAAATAATAAGGGTCACAAATTTTGGCTTAGGCTATTTATTATAGCGGAATATGTGACCCTACTTCAGCAGTTTATGAGGTTTTACAGACAGTTATCAAGTTTTAGAAACATAATACAACCCAATTGCTAACTTCAATTTCTAATATTAAAGCTTGTTATCCTCTAAAAATTGCTTCACCACAGCAGCGGTTGCTTTGGGATCTTCCTCTTGCGGCACATGACCTAAATCATCAAATACCACCAGTTGGCTATTGGGTATGGCTTCTTTAAACTCATAAGCGCTTTCGATCGGAATTAACTCATCATGCTTGCCCCAGATAATCAGCGTAGGCTGTTTAATCTCCCCTAACCTGTCGACCTCATCTTGATACAAGCCCTCACGCATCCGTCTGGTTAATGCCTTACGATTGCCCTCACGACGGGTTAACTCATAATAGCGATTTACCAGCTCATCACTGACTTTTGATTTATCAGCATAGACACTCTCGACACTACTACGCACCATGCTTTTGGGCAGTATATGCTCAGTAAGACCATCTAAGAGCGGATACTGCGCCAGTTTAAAGCCAATAGGCATACGTTTGGGAGTAAATTTAAAGCCAGAAGCATCTGCCAATATCAAGCGATTAACACGCTCAGGATGCTTTAAGGCTGTCAGCCAAGCAATTCCCCCACCGAGCGAATTACCGGCAAGGGTTGCCTGCTCAATATTAAGCTTATCCATTACCGCAATCACGGTATCGACATAATTATCTAGACTATAGATTTTATCCTCATTGGCATAAGGACCTGTCAACCCAAAGGCGGGCAAGTCCAATCGCACCACACAATAGTCGTCTTCTAACTCACGGGTCCAACCCTCCCAAGTATGTAAGCTGGCTGAAGTGCCGTGGATAAGCAGCAAGGTTTCAGCACCACTTTGCGCCTCACAATTATTGGAGTGATTAGCTGTATTTGATTGGCTAGCCGTCTTATTATTCTTCTTAGAATGGACCACATGAACCTTTAGACCCTCAACGTCAACATAAGAGCTGGTCGGCAATTCCCAATGCTTAAGCTTCGATACCGCCAAATCAGGTTTCCAGACACAGCCTGTAGTGAGTACTGCAGAGGCAGCCAACATTCCTAGCACACCTACCTTTAAGGCTGATTTTTTATTAATATTTAAAGCTTTATCCATTAGAGACCTATCCTTGGTTATTGGTTATTAATTTTTGATTATTGATCTTTGGTTATCAATACAACGCCTTTATCATTAAGGTTATTGATCTATAAATCCATAACAAAAAGCGACCTTAAGGTCGCTTTTTTAAATTAAAACATTAGCTCAGGCTTCTTTCTTTTTCCACTTAGAACTTTAAACGCTTGTCTTGCTCAATTTTGCTCATAACCTCTGGCAGCTTGTCGCCCAGAGCAGTTAAAGCAGACTTAGTCGCAATGCTCACCACCCCTGATACGGCTGAATGAGCTGCATTGGCCAAGCCTAATTTTTCAGCAAAAGTAGGCTTTTGACGTGACAGTAATGCGTAGGCTTGATACTTCTCCATTTGCTGTAATAAATACGCATCAGAGGTGCTCAGCTCATCCACCAAGTTTAATTTTAGTGCATCTTCACCGTACCAATGATCACCATTGGCAACCTTCGCCAAGTCAAGCTCAGGGCGATAAGTGGTTACAAAATGCTTAAATAACTCGTGAGTCTGCTCTAGCTCCTCAGTATATTTGGCACGGTCTTCATCATCATTTTCACCAAACATAGTGACCGTACGCTTATACTCACCTGCAGTGAACATTTCATAATCGATGTCATGTTTTTTTAGCCATTTATTGAAGTTTGGCATTTGTGACACCACCCCAATAGACCCTACTACAGCAAAGGGCGCAGCTAATATTTTATCTGCCACACAGGCCATCATATAACCGCCACTGGCTGCAATCTTGTCCACACAGATGGTAAGCGTTAGTCCTGCCTCTTTAAGACGTACCAACTGCGCTGCTGCCAATCCATACCCATGTACCATGCCGCCGCCTGACTCTAAGCGAACCACAACTTCATCGTCTTTATTGGCGGTACTAATAATTGTGCTGATCTCTTCACGTAAATGCTTTACTGCAGATGCTTTGATATCGCCATCGAAATCTAAAACAAAGATTCTTTTCTCTTTTTTCTTAGATTTACCTTTGTCTTTTAGTTTTTGTTTGGCTTTTTTGGCCAGTGCTTTTTGAAATTGTTTTACTGCATTTTTATCTTCTGTCGCTTCAATTAAACTTTTGCGACGTTGCTCTTGGCTTTTATTTAGATGAATAACTTTTAATTCAACAGGATTCTTGGCAGGATGAAACAACATAAACTTTCCTTATCAGATAAGACTACAATAGATAAAACAACTCAAAAAACAAGACTGATATAATAACCATATATCGACATTATGTTTTTATAATATTGTTATTAATATGCGTTTGCATTTGCACATTTCAAGGGTGCTCGGTTGTAACAAACGCCAATATTAGGCATAATGTGCGTTTGATAAAAATTCTAATTGAGATAACCTTCTTAATTTTATAATTATTCTTTTTGATAACTGATAGGTAGTGGACAGTTTATGAAGCGTACCGAGTATTGTGGGGCAGTAACCGAAGCGTTGCTAGAGCAAACCATCACTGTAAAAGGATGGATTCACCGTCGCCGTGACCACGGTGGTGTTATCTTCTTAGATATGCGTGACCGTGAAGGTATCCTGCAGGTTGTAATTGACCCAGATACACCAGAGGCTTTTGCAACTGCTGATGCGGCTCGTCCTGAGTATGTATTACAAATTACTGGACGTGTACGTAAGCGTTATGAAGGTACTGAAAACCAAAACATGACCAGTGGTCAGGTAGAGCTATTGGCCAAAGAAATTGAAGTATTGGCCAAATCAGAAACCCCTCCATTCCCTCTGAATGACGAAAACACTACGGTAAACGAAGATTTACGTCTTAAGTACCGTTATTTAGACATGCGTCGTCCGCAAATGCAGGAGCGTATGGTTTTCCGTGCGAAAGCGACCTCTACTATTCGTCGTTACTTAGATGATCATGGCTTCTTAGACGTTGAAACGCCTATCTTAACTCGTGCGACTCCTGAAGGTGCGCGTGACTATCTTGTGCCATCACGTACGCGTCCAGGCAACTTCTTTGCTTTACCACAGTCGCCACAGCTGTTCAAACAGTTGCTAATGGTGTCAGGCTTTGATCGTTATTATCAAATCGCTAAGTGTTTCCGTGACGAAGACTTACGTGCTGACCGTCAGCCAGAATTCACTCAGGTAGACATCGAAACTTCTTTCTTAACAGAAGAAGAAATCATGAGCATCAACGAAGGTTTGATTCAAAACCTATTCAAGACTATGCTTGATGTAGACCTAGGCGAATTCCCACGCATGACTTACGCAGATGCTATGCGTGATTACGCTTCAGACAAGCCAGACTTACGCATTCCATTAAAATTAGTTGACGTAGCTGACTTAATGCAAGGCGTTGAGTTCAAAGTATTTGCTGGCCCTGCAAATGACCCTAAAGGTCGTGTGGCGGCGTTACGTGTGCCAAACGGTGGTTCACTAACTCGTAAGCAAATCGATGAGTACACCAAATACGTAGGCATCTACGGTGCTCGTGGTCTAGCTTACATTAAAGTAAATGATGTCACTAACATCAACAACGGTGTAGATAAAGAGTCTGGCCTACAATCACCAATCATCAAAAACATGAGTGATGATGTATTAGTTAGCCTAATTGAGCGTACAGAAGCTCAAGACGGCGACATCATCTTCTTCGGCGCTGATAAAGCGAAGATTGTTAATGATGCTATGGGTGCACTACGTGTCAAGATTGGTCTAGACATGAACATGGAAACTTGTGAGTGGGCACCGCTATGGGTTGTTGACTTCCCAATGTTCGAAGAAACTGATGACGGTAAGTGGACCTCTATGCACCACCCATTCACTATGCCAAAAGGTTCAGTAGAAGAGCTGAAAAACAGCCCAGAAACTGCCCTATCTGTCGCTTACGATATGGTATTAAACGGCACTGAAATTGGTGGCGGTAGCTTACGTATCAACACAGTAGAAATGCAGCGCGCGGTATTTGATGCTCTTGGTATTTCTGAAGAAGAAGCCAATGAGAAATTCAGCTTCTTACTAGACGCTTTAAAATTCGGTGCGCCTCCTCACGGTGGCTTGGCATTCGGTCTAGACCGTCTAATCATGTTAATGGTTGGCGCAAGCTCTATCCGTGACGTGATTGCCTTCCCGAAAACCAAAACAGCTGACTGTCCATTAACACAGGCTCCTGCTGAAGTAGATAGCCGTCAGCTTCGCGAATTAGGTATCCGTGTTCGTGAAAAAGCTCAAGCTGAACCTAAAGAGTAATAAGTATTTTATACTCTTTTAAACTATTTGCTGATGCTAGATATCAGTAAATTTTGTTAGTAAGGCGATAGCTGGCTCCTCATGATTCAGCCTCGCCTTACGGATGAGTGAACTGATATGAATCCATTGAATGTTTTTAGATATGTGCCATTGTCCGTCATGCGGGCAGTGGCACTTTTTGTCGCTTGGATTGCCATTTTAATTCCTGATTTAAAAATCAAGCGTACAATCCGCATCAATTTACGGTTAGCATTCGCCGAGTTCTCTGAAGAAGAATGCGACTGTTTCACCAAAGCGGTTATTAAAAACCAAGCTTTAATCGCTGTCGAATCTATTAAATGCTGGGCTATGCCACCTGAATGGAGCATTGCTCAAATTGATAATGTCTATAATAAAGAAGTTTTTGATGAAGCTTTAGCCAATCCCAATGGCATGCTGGCCATTGTTCCGCATTTAGGGACTTGGGAGATGATGAATGCTTGGATCAATCAGTTTGGGTCACCCACCATCTTATATAAGCCTACTAAGAATGAAACTATGGATGAGTTTATTCTAGAAGGCCGTCAACGTCTTAATGCCACCTTAGTACCCACAGATGCTTCGGGGGTTAAAGCTATTTTTAAGACCCTAAAATCTGGGGGCTTTAGTATTATTCTACCCGATCACGTGCCTCAGCCTTCTGGCGGGGTCATCGTTCCTTTCTTTGGTATCGAAACCTTAAGTAGCACTCTAGCTCCTAAACTTGCCAGTAAAACAAAATGTGCTCTTGTGGGACTTAGCTGTCTACGCAATGATAATAATGGTTTTGATATCTACTGCACTAAGCTTGATGACCCTGATCTGTATGCCCGTGATATGAATGTGGCTACCAAAGCTTTAAATGATGCTATGGAACAGATGATTCGTGTCTGTCCCAGTAATTATATGTGGAGCTATCGAAGATTTAAGCATCTACCCAACTTGGGCAACCCCTATAAGGCCACTAATGAACAGTTAGTAAAGTATCTTAAGGACAACCATATTGGTAGCACTCAATCGGTACCTGAAGAAACTCAATAAACTTAAAGACAAACTAGGATGTAAAAGTGTCTAATAATAATCAAAACCGTTATATCATTTGCATGAAATGGGGTACTAAATATGGCCCTGAATACGTCAACCGCTTGTATAACATGGTTAAGCGTAACCTAACCTTAGACTTTGAAATGGTTTGCTTAACTGATGATGAGACCGGCATCGATCCTAATGTACGCTGCTACCCTATTCCTGAATTGAACTTACCTTCAGGTTTGCCTGAGCGCGGCTGGAAAAAACTGACAACCTTCAAGCCTGAACTGTATGACTTTAAAGGCACGGCTTTATTTTTAGATATTGATATTGTGATTGTTGATAATATCGATGCTTTCTTCGAATACGAAGCTGAGCATGAAGACAGCGTGGTAATTATCCGTGACTGGAAAAAGCCGTGGCGTATGATTGGTAACAGTTCTGTGTATCGCTTTAAAGTGGGTCAGAACACCTATCCTAATTTATTAAGCAACTTTGAAACTAACTTCTCTACCATACGTAATGAAGTACGCCATGAGCAGGCTTACTTATCCAACTACTTGCGTGAACATCATCACCTAGAGTATTGGGATAAGTCGTGGTGTGTCAGCTTTAAGTACCAGTGTATGGCGCCTATCCCATTAAACTTTGTCAAAGCACCTCGCTTACCAGAGGGCGCTAAGATTGTAATTTTCCATGGTGAGATTAATCCACCTGATGCCATCAAAGGTGGTGGTGGTAAATGGTATCGCCATGTGAAACCTAGCCCTTGGCTTAAGGAATACTGGCAGTAAACTAGAAGGTTATCTATCAAACTGGAATAAGTTCTTTATTAAACAACAACGTGATATCAATAATTACAACTATAGGGAATACTTTATGAAAATTACTGTTGTTGGCACCGGCTATGTTGGGTTATCAAATGCAATGTTATTGGCACAGCATAATAACGTTACAGCCGTTGATATCCTGCCTGAAAAAGTTGAGCTACTGAATACTAAAAAATCGCCTATCGATGACAAAGATATTGAAGACTTCTTAGCGAAAAAACCGCTTGACTTCACAGCTACTCTCAACGCTAAAGAAGCGTATCAAAAAGCAGATATCGTTATTGTAGCAACGCCAACGGATTATGATCCTAAGACCAATTTTTTTAATACCAAAAGTGTAGAAACGGTCATTCAAGATATCCTTAAGGTTAATCAAACGGCAACCATTATTATTAAATCAACCGTACCTGTTGGCTTTACTAAAGACTTAAGACAGCGTTTATCCAGCGACAATATTATCTTCTCACCTGAGTTTCTAAGAGAAGGTCAAGCGCTACACGACAACCTATACCCCTCACGTATTATTATTGGTGATGAGTCTGATAAAGCAGAACAGTTTGCAAAACTTCTTCTGGAAGGTGCTGTTAAAAAGGATGTTCCCGTACTTTATACCAAATCTACTGAGGCAGAAGCCATCAAGCTGTTTTCCAATACCTATTTAGCGATGCGTGTTGCCTACTTCAATGAGCTTGATACTTATGCCCAAACCTATGGTCTTAATACCAGGCAGATTATTGAAGGTGTCGGCCTAGATCCACGTATTGGTGATCACTATAACAACCCCTCTTTTGGATATGGTGGTTACTGTCTGCCCAAAGACACCAAGCAGCTTTTGGCAAACTACGATGAAGTACCCAGCAATTTAATTAGAGCCATTGTTGACTCTAACCGTACCCGAAAAGACTTTATCGCTGACACCATAATTGCAATGAATCCTAAGATTGTGGGGGTACATCGCCTCACCATGAAAAGCGGTTCAGATAACTTTAAAGCCTCGTCAATTCAAGGCGTCATGAAGCGCATTAAAGCCAAAGGTATCGAAGTCGTGGTTTATGAGCCTGTATTGCAAGATGATTTGTTTTATAATTCAAGAGTTGTTAAGGATTTAAAAGAATTTAAATCTATCAGCGATGTTATCGTAGCCAACCGTATGTCTGAGGAGTTAGAAGACGTTGCAGACAAGGTGTTTACTCGTGATTTATTCGGTAATGACCAATAAGAATACATGCTTTTTATTCCAACTGCATTGAATTAGCACTAATACTTAATGTTATTAAAAGTATTATTATTCTTAAAAAAAGGAAAGAAAGATAGATAAATAGCTTTGTCAACCTAAAACCTTTTTCTTACATGCAAAAAGAGCAAAAAACTCCCCTTAAAATAGCGTAATGTATGGTGGTCTGAATGAATAGCAAAGGTATTAGCAACTATCAAATTAAAGTACAGGGAAAAACTTATTCTGTTCCCTTTTTTAACAAAAAAAATGCAAACCATATTAATAAATCAGTAAATATTTTTGCATCAGGTCCCTCCATTGACCAATTGTCATTTACGGATGACTTACTGGAAAATCCTTCTATTTTTGTTAACGGTAGCCTATCACTAATAGATAAACACGACTTTGCAAATATCGCGGCCTATGTTATCAGTGATGAAAGGTTTATCAAACACAATGCTGAAATTCTAGAGCAGTTTTATACCGGTCAGCCGTTATATATTACTAAGCCCGTTATAGACACCATAGCAACTGCCCTACCTAATCTTATACAAAAGTATCAGGATTCTATCACTCTTATCTATCCAGTAGATAGACCACTAACTGATGATAAGCTTAGCCTTTTAAAGTCTCTGCCTATACTGAATAAAGTAGCTAAGAAAAAACTTTCTTTGGATAAGTTTAAAGACCATCAAGACTTTGTAATCGACTCTACAAACTCTCCTAAACCTATTGGTGTTTCATTAGATATAGAAAATGGCTTTGTTGAAGCTGGAACCGTTGCTTTTGTCGCTGCACAATTAGCTTATACTTTAGGCGCTAAAAAAATAAGCTTATACGGCATCGACTTAATTAATAGCAGCCAACCTAGATTTTATGAAAGTAAAGATGATGCTGCCCCTTGTAAACTTGATAAGGCCATCATCGATCGTATCGTACCCTCATTTGACTTAATGGGTATAGTGTATGATCAGCATGGGGTTAAAGTGACTAATAAATCGCCTGTATCTAAGGGTTTATTTAGAAATATATAGAACTTTGAAATAAACAAGAGGAGTGATGACTCAATGAAAGAGTTATCTGGATGGAAAAGGAAAGCAGTTCTACTGTTTGCTAGTGAAAAAAAGTTGGGTGCCAGCGAAGCTCTATCGAGTTACTCTAATAAATCCTATGCAGATATGAAAACCAAAATCCTAACAGAAAACGAAGTTGAATTGGTAGAAGATGCTCACAAACCGCGTTTAAAAAATCTATCTGATCATCTTAATAAGGTCAAGGCAGAGTTTATTAATCAGCCAGAAATCTGTTTTTATCATGCCACATTAATTATTCTTTTACGCCGTGGATACAAACTGCAAGAAACTTTTAAAGAGTTTGAAAGGTTATGGGAGGCTGAGTCTGATTTTTTATTGAACAGTCTATCTTTACGCTGGATAGTATCTGCATGCGATACTTTTGTCGACCATTCAACGGGTCCTCTACGCTCTGCGATTTTGCTCAATGTGGCTACACTAGTAAATACACTTAAAGTATATGAAACGCAAACATACTTGTGCGGATTGAAAGACATAAAGACCACCCATGAGGAAAATATAAATGCTCTATATGCCGAGCATTTGACCTTATATAATGGGTTAACCTACTTCCGTATAGGTACAGACGATACGCTTAGAAATATGCGAGAACGTTATGAGGGTTTTAAAAAGTTAGACCCGTTAGCAGCAAAAATTTTATTATTTGTATTTGATAAAATTCAGGCCTTAGACACCGCCTTTTCTTTAGTAAAAAGTTTACATAAAGATGAAAAATCACAATGGTGGGTATAAAAAACCAAATAGAGAAACTCTGCCCCTTTATTCATCTAATAGTTTATTAAATAACCATTCAATTTATTTTTAACTTATCGAGAATTTTATGAGCGAATTAGTTCAAACCTACTCTATTACTAATGTTAGCGATAATCAAAGCTTCATTGTCTGCTGCTTTTATACTGCAAGCTATCAAGAACATGCTATGCGTTTAAAATCATCTCTAGATGAGTTTAATATTAGCTACTACTTTAGTGAAGTTGAGGATGCGGGCTATTGGGAAGCTAACACGCGCCTTAAACCACATTTTGTACTGGAGTGTTTAGACAAGTTTCCAAACAAGGATATCTTGTATTTAGATGCAGATGCTATTGTTAAAAAACCGATTGACTACTTTAATGACATAACTGCAGATGTTGCATTTTATAAAACCAAAGGTATGCCAGGTATGTCGCACGACTACCTAGCTAGCACCATGTTTTTTAGAAACACTGAGCCAACCAAAGCGTTAGTAAAGCAATGGATCGCTGAGCAAGTAGATGGCAAAGAAACTCAGGTTGATCAAGACAGCCTTGATGAAGCGATGATTAAATTTGAAAATAAGATTTCAGTTGAGCCTTTACCTGCAGGCTACATCAAAATCTTTGATAAAGATTATGAGGGTGAAATATATATCGAGCAGTATCAAGCCAGCCGAGGGCAAACTAAATTAAGACGTCAGAAAATTCGTCGTCGTAATAGAATAGCGGGTGCAATATTGGTAGGAGCAATAATTATAACTATCTATATGGTGGTCTGATAACTACTATATTAAATCTAGAAATATTATTGGCATAATAGTTTTCTCTACCATCTAGTATGCGATAGCCTTAGAACTTATTGTGTTTGACTCTAAATTTTACGCTCTTAAAGTTATCCATATGACTATGCTGTCTATATTTAACTAACGAGATCAATATATTGTGCTGCTATATTAACTGGTAAAAACTTAGTATCAAATGGTACTATATAATCTGTAGGAGACGTCATCGCAGCCTTAATTTTCTGCGCCAAAGCATCAACATCTCCTACAGGTACTAAATTATTTTCAGGTAATAATTCATTAGGCCCTGATGGACAATCTGTACTAATGACGGGGGTATCTAACACTAGGGCTTCAGCAATCACAAGTCCAAACCCTTCAAATTTTGATGATAACACCATAACTTTAGCATTTTTTATGTAGGGATACGGATTATTGTGAAATCCTATGAATTTAACCTTATCATCTAATCCAAGAGATGAGACTAAATCTTTTATCTGTTGAAGTAACTTACCTTTACCTAATAACACCAGTGGTAACGACATATCTGTCTTAGCATAAGCCTTTATCAAAACATCATGTGCCTTCTGTTTCTTAAAGCTACCTACATGCAATATATAATCACCTAACTCTCCAGGGTTTTGTTGTTGACCTAGTAATTTTATTTGATGACTATCAATTGGATTGTAAATAGTTTTAGTGTTTGTAAGCCCTAATGACTTATTCAAGTCTTGCTCTACCCCATGACTGACACAAATACAAGGATGCTTACTATACACATCTCTCAAGTCAGAAAGACTCTTTAGCTTATCATCGTTTAAAGTTGCAATTTTTTTAGATAGATTATTATGAATAATATGAAATATATTAGGTAATTTACTAAACCGCATAACTCTGTCTACTCTATCCAGATTAGACAAAATCATAAACGGCTGACCAATATTTTTATTAATATAATGATCAATTTTTTTAGCAAATACTTTGTACCTAAATTTATGATTAGGTATTAACCTATATGGTTCATAGTCTACGTGATGATAATTGAGCTTATCACTTAGCTCATACTCCACAATGGATTTAAAGCGTATGATATGCACCTCGAAACCGAGATCATAAAACCCTCGACCAAGTGTTAGAACAGCGCGTTCAGCACCACCACCTTGCAAGCAATTAATTACGAGTACTACTATTCTTTGCATCATAACGATATAACTATCTCTTAAAAATCTTTGATAACAACCCACTCTTCAATGGACGCGTTATCTTATTACCCTTATAACGCTTATGTGACTTCTTAGGTATTACACCAAACGGCTCTACACGATAGTTTTCTAAACTATAACCTGCATCTATAGCTTCTTGATAATAGGCATCAAATAAGTCGCTAAGTTCTTGTCTTGGATGAGGCATGATTTTTCCGTCAAACCAATGCTTCGCTCCCTCTTTTTCTAACCGTGGTATCGAATATTTGTGACTGAACTGCGTACCCATATCAGAATAATGAAGGATTTTTATATCTTTAATCTCTAAATCCTCACCATCAATACAATTGTAACTGTCAATATAAGGAGTGATTAACTCAGGACGCTCTTTAAACTGCTTCATCAGCTTATCATGCCCTTCTGGATCAGCTTTCAACTGACTTATAGGCTTTAGTACATTTTGAGCTTTCTGACAATCCCATACGCAAGTGCAAAGGCGCGTAATAGCATCCTTTGTTTTAGCAGCAACAACACCTTGGCCCTCAATAGGATGATTCCACAGCTCGTTTAAGTCGCTAAGCACAACCATATCGGCGTCCATATAAATGGCACGGCCTTCGAAGCCACAGTACTCAGGAATGGCCCAGCGAAAGCCTGAAAATGGTGTTGCCCATTTTTTAGTATCCCATCCCTCGCCCTTTTCTGGGTTTGAATACCAAAAACTCTCAGGATCACGAGACAGCTGCATCCATACGATTTCTACTGGAGAACTGGTATGTTTTTTTATACTGTAATCTAGCACCATCATTTGTTCTAAATCACTGTTGTTTGGATCACAGCCTACAAATACTCTGATTGATTCTTGACTCATTATTTAATTCCTATTCTTTCCAATTTTCTTTCACCCAGCCGACAGGTAAAATAAAGTGGCGTAAGTGGCGTAAAGGATGCTTTAAGTTTTTAGGGTCTTTAATCTGTTTTAAATGATCTAGAGCATTATCTGCTGACTTAGAAGTATACTGCCCATTAATAGCGTTGGTAGGATATAAACCACCTGGGAAGATAATAATACGGGCACCTTTTGGGATTTTAGGCGCTTTAAAGTAGTTCAATGGAAATGGTTGACGACATTTACGGCGGAAGTGAGCGACCCATTTTTTAGGAAATAGCTTCACACCACCCGGTACGTTACGTGTGACAAAACGCTGCTCAAAGCGGTATTTATCAGCAATACCCTGAGGATCTGATTTAAACTTTTCTTGTAAAGAAACCAGCGAACCTACTTTAAATCTAAAGCAAGATGTCTGACCAAGTCGCTCTAATGGATTACTTGGATTGTAAGATAGAATGACATCATCTGGTTCACCATATTCAAAGAATGGATCAAGACTATCGACTATCACCACATCCAAATCTAAGAACAAAACAACACCTGTGACATCACCCAGCTTCTCACCCCACAAACGAGACTTGGGCCACTTGCCTAATGTATTAGTGGGCATAGTCACATCTAATGGCGGTAATTCCTGACATTCAATTTCAGGTCTGACATCGGTAGGGTCATCTGTAAAGCAGATAAAACGAAACGGTGGTGTAATATTTCGAGAAACCATGCCGTATAGCTTATTGGCGTAATGAGCCCCGTATTTAGTTCCCCATTTAATGCATATAATTTGTTTTACATCATCATTCTTAGTAGCTGTCTTTTTTAACATTAATCAAGCACACCTTTTTTTATATTTTTAAAGTTTTAGCTGTCTTTTATTTGATAGAGCCGCTATCCACTCACTGATATCGATATTTAGTCAGGCAATTGAGTGACCAAAATCCACTTAAACATCAATCAACGTTAATTAACCGACACTTAAGCGGAAATGATTTTACTCATCAACAAAACTCAACCAATGCATATACTCCTCATTACGACCATGCACCACATCAAAGTATAAGGTCTGAAGCTTCTCAGTGATTTCACCACGTCCACCATTACCAATGGTGCGGTCATCGTATTCACGAATTGGAGTCACTTCAGCAGCAGTACCTGTCATGAATACTTCGTCAGCTAGGTAGAATTCATCACGCGTAATACGACGCTCAATCACTTTAATACCCAGATCTTCAGCAAACTGAATAATCGTACGACGGGTAATACCATCAAGTGCGCCACCCGCTAAATCTGGCGTGTGTAACTCGCCATTTTTAACTAAGAATAAGTTCTCACCTGAACCCTGGCAGACATAGCCTTGTGGATCCATCAAAATGGCTTCATCATAGCCATTACGGGTCACCTCTTGGTTGGCCATAATAGACACCGGATAGTTACTGGCAGCTTTGGCCTTACACATAGTAATGTTGGTCATATGGTGAGTGTATGAAGAGGTTTTAACACGAATTCCTTTTTGAATACCTTCTTCACCCAGATAAGCTCCCCACTTCCACGCAGCAACCATAGCATTGATGCTGTTATCGCGTGAAGACAGACCTAACTTTTCAGCTCCCACCCAAATTAATGGACGTAGATAGGCTGAGTCAAAGCCGTTTTGTTTAACCACGTCTTTTTGGGCTTGATCTAAAGTAGCTTTATCATAAGGCACGTCTAACTGAAAAATCTTGGCTGAGCCCAATAGACGCTCAGTGTGATCATCTAATCTAAAGATAGCAGTTCTACCCTCATCAGTTTGATAAGCTCGAACGCCTTCAAAGACGGCCATACCATAATGCAAGCTGTGAGTTAGTACGTGAACCTTGGCATCAGGCTGCTCAATCATCTCACCATTAAACCAAAGCTTACCTTCTGTTGTTTCCATACTCATGATACTTATCCTATTCAAACCAGTTATAACTAAAATATGTAGACAATTTTAGTATATCATTGCCACTTAAATTGACCATCAATTTTTAGTTTTGTGATGCATTTGATTTGGTTATACCCCTCTTGCCCAGCTACACCACAATCTCATTCCATTTAGAGATCACAAACTCTCGTGTCTGATTCCAGTGCGAAGAGTCCACCACGATAGGCTCATTGGCCAAAGCAATCTGGTGCATAGCAGCCCTTAGCAGTAAGTAAGCTTTCGTAAGTCCTTCGCAGGTTTCAGCCTCCCAAACGCCCGCTTGTGCCAAACTTTCAAAAATTCGGACGTTATCACTCCACTTAGTTAGTTCAGGATAATCGTGAGCGTGGGCCAAGACTGCATATTGTGCCATAAACTCGATATCTACAATCCCACCTGCATCTTGCTTAAGGTGAAACTTGCCTTCTTGCTGTGCTTGCTGATTGCTCCCTAAATGATCTTTCATCTTTGAGCGCATTTCGATGACATTTTTCTTTAAGTCCTCAATGTCTCTTTTTCGTGATAACACCTGCTTGCGGATATGGTTAAAGGCACTCATCACTCGATTATCTCCACAGATAGCACGAGCACGGACCAAAGCTTGATGTTCCCAGACCCAGGCTTTCTCTAACTGATATCTCTCAAAGGAGCGACTAGATACCACCATCATGCCAGCATTACCCGAAGGCCTTAACCGCATATCGATTTCATAAGCACGGCCATCTCGAGTTTGGGTATTTAGATAAGTCATCAGCTTTTGTGCCAAACGAGCAGTAAATTTCATACCACTGACCGGCTTAGCCCCTGTGGTCATCGCCTGCTCATTAATCTGATGAATAAATACCAAATCCAAATCAGAGGTATAAGACATCTCAATACCACCAAGCTTGCCATATCCTATAATGGCAAAGCCGTTATGTGCCTCATTCACCGATTCACCCTGCTGATTAATCGGGTAGCCATGACGTTTCACCAACTCAGAAAATGCGCGCTCTAAAGTAAACTCAAGCACCACTTCTGCAATATCTGTCAGAGAGTCTGACACTTTCATAATGGGTCGTTCAGCCAAGACATCACTGGCAGCCACTGCCAATACTTGGGTATTTTTGAACAATCGCAGCACGTTAAGCAGCATCTCTTCATCGTCAGGCTCTACCCGTAATAGACTTTGACGCAGAATATCTGCTAGCTCCTCTTTGTCAGGTAAGTGACGATAGCGCTGCTGTAAAAATGAATCCAAAAGCACCGGATAACGGGTTAGCTCGCCTGCAATCCAAGGACTAGCGGACAACATGGGAATTAAGTTAACCGTAGCATTCGGGTTTTCGGCCAGCATAACCAAATAGATAGAGCGGCGACAAATGGCCTCAATTAAATCCAGCAATCTTGGAAAGGCGATATTGGCCAAACCTTGCGTTTTTTCATGTTCTATTAAGGCATGCACCAAGACAGGATAAGCCTCATCAAGCCGCCCTCTGGCCTCCTCTGAGAGATTGGCCACCATTTTACTGTTCCAAAACTGCTCAAGCTTGGCGTTATTTTCTTCATTTAATATACTATCTAGACTCTCTACTTCCTCATCACTGGTCACAGTGACATCTTTTGGAATCTGACGCTCGGTAACCATGCGATCAAAGGGGGCATTAACGTTTTGGCGATGCTCATTTAAACGCTGTAAAAACTCTGGCCAATCTTGGAAGCCCAAGGTTAAGGCTAAATTATTCTGACATTCAGCATTGTTTGGCAAACGCTGGGTTTGTTGATCATTTATGGCTTGGATACCATGCTCTACTCTTCGCAAGAAGCGATAAGCGTCGGCAAGTTGCTCGTAGGTTTTATCTTCAATAAAGTCAAACTCATTGAGTGCCTGCATGGCTTTTAAGCAAGATTTGACCTCTAACTGTGGATGACGACCTCCATAGATAAGCTGGAATGCCTGCACCACAAACTCAATATCCCGAATACCCCCAGCGCCCAGTTTAATATTGTCCAAATCCTCACGCTGAGCCACTTGATTTTGAATCAATGATTTCATTTCACGCAAGGCGGCAAAGGCACTGTAATCTACGTAATATCTAAACACAAAAGGCTTAACGATATCTTCAAGCTCGTCCGCGAAGTCCTGATCTACCTCATTGACGATACGGGACTTTAACCAAGCAAATCTTTCCCAAGCACGCCCATGAGCAGAAAAATACTTCTCTAAGGCGGATTGATGAATGGCCAAGTCACTGCCCTCACCCCAAGGTCTTAGGCGCATATCGACTCGAAACACAAAGCCTTCTGCGGTACAGGTATCCAAAATTCTGATAATGCTTTGACCCAAACGAATCATAAAGCGCTTGTTATCAATACACTTAGTCCCTTTCGACTTGTCTCCATCGGTTTCACCTCGGGCACGGTGTACAAATATTAGGTCAATATCACTGGATAAGTTGAGCTCTTGCGCGCCAAGCTTACCCATAGCAAATATCGCCATATCATCATACTGACGTTGCCCTTTTTCATCGATATACGTTGGTCTACCATAACGCGCAACCAATTGCTCCCAAGCATACTCTTTGACGAAGATAAGACAGTTATCGGCAAAGTTAGACAGCTCACCAATTAACTGCTCAAGAGGGATTACACCCAAAGCATCTTGCCATATCCAGCGCATCATCAGTAGCTCACGCAGTCGACGTAGCCCTTTCATCACGCCCGCTTCATCTGCCCGTTCAAGCTCCCCTTCTAGACCATCATCTAACGTGTAATCATCAATCAAATCACAAATCTGCTGGCGAGTTAATACCTCCCCTAAGGGATAGCTGGTTAAAAAATTTTGGCAAATAGCAGGTTTGTTTTCCCAGATTTGATAGGCAAAAGGACTGGCTAGTTTCAGTTTCTGTATATGCTCTGCCGTTATTCGATCGGCGGTCAGGGAGGAGTCTTGAGTAAACTGAGTAATAAAGCTATGGTCAGAGGGCATGATAGGGCACGGCTCCTTAAAAGTGCTAGTGTGCTATAAGCCTACCACATAAAAAGCAGTTAGAAGATGACTGTTCATGTTAAATTTTTATCTGCCTATAACAAAAATATTCGTATCTAATTCCCCACGTTTCCGCGTAATATAAAAGGTTATTTAGTTATAGCCCAGGCAAGCTACTTTCCACTACATAATAAATACTCGGTGCCCATAACGATAAGCCATAGCCGATAGCCCCACCAACCAACACATCGGTTGGATAATGTAGCCCCAATACCATGCGTGACAAGGCTACCAACATCGCAAAGGGCAGCATAAGTGGCAGCAATTCAGGAAAGTAGCCGCCTAAAGTCGCGGTAAACAACACCGCTTGTAGGGTATGCCCTGAAGGAAAGCTAAAGACATCCAGTGGCCGTTCCCCTAATACAATGACTTGGTGAACTTGATAAGGTCTAGGGCGAACTGTTTTTACTTTCAGCACTTTATAGATGGCAAGGCCTAAGCTGCTAACTAAAATGACTGTTATTAGCGGTATCACAGCCTCCCAACCTTTGACTATAAAAGCTGCTAGCATCATAGCGTACCAAAACCAGCCGTCCCCTAACCTGCTGATCATCTTAAAGAAAGTGGCGATAACATAGTTGGTGGAATAACGGTTGATATGGATACAAAGATTGGTATCCCAAGAGATAAAGTGATTCACATAGACCGCTAAAGCTCGGTTGCGGGACATAAGTGTAAATATAGGACTAGGTACAACTTCAGAGGTCAGCTTAGTGACCGGCGATTGCTTAGACTTATCTGTTTTCAAGACTTATCCCCTTATCTTATAGCTTCATTGAATCAAGCTTGGTGCGACACCTGACTGTATTAGTAATGTTATATTCCAACCTTGTTTGGCTCAGTTTGTGTTAATTTTCAACTAATCCGCCAACTATGTATGATAAATTGAGTCATAGAACATAGTTAGCATCTGCTCTGCTGGACGCTGCCATGAGAAACCAGCTACACTTTTCGAAGCTTCTATCCCCTGCTCTTTAAGAACCTGCATTTTAGGCAAGCTAGCTACTTTCTCTACAAATGCTTTTTCATCTCCAAACCTAATTAGCACCCCGCTTTTTTCTGTTACTAACATGCCAGCAGCCGCGTCATCGAAAGCATATACCGGTAACCCACTGCCCATGGCTTCGACCACCACATTACCGAAGGTTTCTACTTGACTGGCAAAGACGAAAACATCAGCACTGGCGTAATGCTCTGATAAGTCTTTGCCGGTCTGTGCTCCAGCAAAAATAATATCCTCTTTGTTTCCCGCTGCTAGAGATTCAAGGCGCTCCTTATCAGGCCCATCGCCGACTATGACTAATTTAACCACTCGGTGTAACTGCTCTTGCTGTAAAGCTTTAAAGCTTTTAATAACCAAGTCCACTCCCTTTTCAGGAGACAGGCGGCTAACCATAAGCAATACCGTATGTTGGCTATGAGCTCCCCACTTAGCCCTTAGCGCTTCACTGCGGTGTGCAGGATTAAATCGCTCCAAATCTACGCCGCGCCCTACTTCATATAAGCGTTTGAAGCCCAGCGTATCAAGGTCCTGAAAAGTCTTTTGACTTGGGACACAAGTTGCCTGTGAGGTATTATGAAACCATTTAAAATAAGCCATCATAGGCCTGGCCAAGATACCCAATCCAAAATGACGGCTAAAGTCATGAAACTGGGTGTGATAACCTGTCGTGACCGTAATATTTAAAGTCTTTGCTGCCCACAAAGCTGCCAAACCAAGCGGCCCTTCAGTGGCAATATGCACCACATCAGGTTGTAGCTGTTGAAAGTGTTTTTTAATTTTAAAATAGACCGGTGCCCCAAACTGAAGCTCTTTATATTTGGGTATCGACATTCCTTTTACCTGCAGGTCATGACTGATATCCTGCATTACCTGAAAGTAGGATTCTGAGCTATTAGAGAGCGCACAGTTATGATTGGGCTTAGGTCTTAATAAGCTAATTTGATGACCCTTTAGATTAAGTTGATGCATCAGTTGCCCTAGGCTCATCGCTACCCCATTGACCTCTGGCAGCCAAGTTTCAGTCACCAGTAAAACATGAAGCAGCTTTACTTTTTTGGCGGGTATGCTTTTAGTTGCGATACTTTCTATGCCGTCTATGCCGTCTATGCCGTCTATATGGGGTATACCATCGCTGTCACTGATACTTTGCTTTAGCATATTGCCTCCTGCCTGCTAGCGATTTAGAGTACTTCTTAACTTACCTTAAACCCTAAAGCAAAGATTTGACATTTTTATGGCGTTTTAATCACAATTTTATGACATACGCTTTACAAGAACCTGCCAATACTTCCTGTCTTGTAAAATACGGCATAGCCCTAATGATGTATAATTAGCCTTATTAATTACACACAACGCTTATACACTCATTTAGATTGATACCCTTATGACGACTGCAAATACGCTATTACTGATTCATGTCGACCCAAGCCAAAGCATTGCTTGGCATGCTTACCGTTATGCCAAAGCTTTTTTGGAAAACTGTACAAACAGTGAGGATACTTCTCGCCCCAAACTTAATATTTTCTTTTATGGAGAAGCGGCTAATACAGGCAATGCGTTACGTTGGCAAACAGCAGATCGAGCCAGCCTTACTGAGCTTTGGAGTCAACTAAGCCAAGAGCATCAATTAAGATTGCCTATTTGTGTTAGTACGGCTTTGACCCGCGGCGTAACCGATGAAGACAACGCTCGTCGCCATAAACTAGATGGTAATAATTTGGCGACAGGATTTGAATTAGTGGGTTTAGGCGAGCTTGCTGAGCAGCTATCTTCGGTGGATAAAGTGGTTACTTTTTAACCTTAAGTTACTCATTTTTATAGCAACTTCTATATTAGCTTCTATGATAACTTTGATATTAGCTTTAAAAATAAGACTGCCCCTCATAGTTAAAAGACATTTATAAGATAAAAAAAGGATACGTTGTGTCTATACTCATTCGTTTAACCACAGGTACTGAACTGGCCACCTATGAAGGCTGCGCTTTGGCATTAACCTTAGCAAGCTTTGGACAACAAGTTCAGCTTATGCTTGGCAGCTCTGTGTTTGGTATTTTAATGCAGCCAGAGAGCCGACTACATGGCATGATTAAGTCTTTAGATCTATACGATATTCCGCCTGCTTGGCTTCCAGAGGATGTGTTTAGTAGTTGGCTATTTGGTATGGTGCCAGAAGAGGTTTCTACTCAGATGGATTTTATACCCGAAGACTTTGATTCAAATCAATTTGACCAAGTATTTTCTTTTTAGACCCTACTACACTTTATAAAGCTTATTACTTTATAAAGCCGATTAATTTTATAAAGCCAAACAGATTTATCTAATCTGACATTTCATAAGACCCAATAAGAGCCAAGCTATGTCTACTTTATTTCAACTACACGCTCCGATGAACACCCTAAAAGCTATGGTCAAAGAGATGGCTCCACTTTGGCATTCTGGAGACAGCATCTTGCTACTGGCAGAAACTGTCGCCGCTCTACCTTGGCTAAAAATGTATATTGATGACGTTAATTATGATGATGAGGCGCAATATGAGATTACAGATATTACTGCCGTTTATGTATTAGCCGATGACCTAGCTCAGCTAAACGAGCAAGCCAAAACCAACTTAGACTTAAGTAAAGTAAATGTGATTGACGATAATGAGTGGGTGCAGCTTACTCAAAGCATCGATAGAGTGATTACCTTAAACTCTATCAGTTAACAAACCCTTAGCGATCCTACTACTTCTTTTCTTCCAACTTTGCATTCAGACGAGCGACAAATGAGCCCTTCTTCTACTATCAATAGCCACCAAGCATCAAATACTAAAACTAATGAAGAGTCAGCCCCCAAAAGTTTAGTCAACGAAGGGGGGACGTTAGAGCTGGATGAAGAAGGTCACTTGCTGGATCATAACTTATGGACCCCTGAGGTGGCGCAGCAATTGGCTGACACCTTAGAGGTCACTTTAACGGACGATCACTATCGCATTTTGCAGCAGGTACGGGCTTTTCACACTGAGTTCAACCATCCGCCGTCCACCCGCCCTTTGATTAAATATCTGATGAAGACCTTACCTGAGATGCAAATTAGCAATCAGCTGCTGCAACAGATATTTAATACTGGATTGGTTGCCCGCCATGTCAATCGCATCGCAGGCTTACCCAAGCCACCAAACTGCCTGTAGTTTCATCTATAACTTAAAGCTGTTTGGAATGAGCTACTGCTATTTAGGGTCGTAAGGCGTAAGTTCAGTATAGCCAGTGCTTCGACCCTCATCCCCAAAGAATCCTTGCTGACGCCAAACTTCATATAAACAAATACTGATACTGTTGGCCAAGTTTAAGCTACGTGAGTCTGGTAGCATGGGTAGCCTTAACCAGTTGTTGGCCCCGATATCTTCACGAATATCATCTGCTAGTCCCGCCGTCTCTGAACCAAATACCAAAGCAATGTCTTGCTGCTGCTCACCTGGCTGAGTTGAGCTAAAATCATACTCATAAAAAGGATGGCTGAGCTTAGTAGTTAAAGCCACCAGGCGCTCACAGCCGGCCTCTTGGAGGGCTTGTTTTGCTGCCTGCCAGTTCTTATGTACCTTCATATTGGCATACTCGTGATAATCGAGACCCGCTCGGCGTAACTTCTTGTCTTCTAGGTCAAAACCTAAAGGTTCAACCAAGTGTAACTGTGCTCCTGTGTTGGCACATAAGCGGATGGCACTGCCTGTATTATTTGGAATTCTAGGATGCACAAGTACAATGTGAATCGTCATAAGATTTTGCCCTTAATCAAACTGTCTGAAATATCAATGAGTTTAGATTTCAAATTTACAATTCTATGACAGTTTTAGCCAAATTACACACATTAATATGTTGTCGCTTCCCTTCAAATTAATATACTATGTAATTAAGGATAACACCTATGTTGCTAAGACTGAGTAACTGAACTTAAGTATCTAACCCTAAGTTCTTTAAGAAGTTTTAAATCAACTTCAAGTTAAAAGCATGACCCTATCCTTATCATCTTGTGATGAATATTAACCATTTTTTGATTTATATTAAGGACTCAACATGAAAAAGTTAGCTTTCGCATCTTTAACTGCATTAATCGTATTATCTGGTTGTAACACTTTCAAAGGCTTTGGTCAGGACGTTTCTAAAGCAGGTGAAGGTGTATCTAACACTGCTGATAAAGTAGAAAAGAAAATCTAAGCTTTTTTAACTTGGGTTTTCATACACCTGAGTTAAAAAGTTTTGAGGCTTAAAAACAGGTAGGTCAGATGGATACCACTTTTAAGTTTCATATTACTTATGGTGTATGAGTAAGAGCTCACTTTTGGTGGGCTCTTACTTTTTTTGTATTAATATTTTCTAAGTAATAAAGGGGCTATAAGGGCTTATTGGCTGTGCCAAATGTTAATTTGGAATATTCTCATAACTTGGCATTCAACTAAAAGTTGTTATAATCAGCATGAAATTTAAAACTATTACAATTCAACGCTCTTTACGAGCTTATAACGGAGAAAAAAATGGCAGATTTTAACGTAATTTTAGATGCAGGTGATGTTGAAGGCGGCGAGATTAACGTTGTAGTTGAAATTCCAACAGGCAGTAACCACAAAATTGAATGGAACCGTGAGCTGGCTGTATTTGAATTAGATCGCGTAGAGCCTGCTATTTTCGCTAAGCCATGTAACTATGGCTTCATTCCACAAACTCTTGATGAAGATGGCGACGAGTTAGACGCTCTGATCATCACTGAACAGCCTTTAACTACAGGCATCTTCTTAAAAGCCAAAGTTATCGGTGTAATGAAGTTTGTTGATGACGGCGAAGTGGACGATAAAGTAGTTGTAGTACCAGCTGATGACCGCAACAACGGCAATGCTTACAACAGCCTAGAAGACCTACCAAAACGTCTAATCGAACAACTAGAGTTCCATTTCAGCCACTATAAAGACCTGAAAAAAGCAGGTACTACAGTAGTTGAGTCATGGGGTGACGTTGACGAAGCTAAAGAAGTTATCAAAGAAGCTATCCAGCGCTGGAAAGACAAATAGTCTGAAAAGCCTTTGGTTATATTAACAGCCAAATTAGCTGATCCAAAAAAAGCACTTTGAATTTATTTCAAAGTGCTTTTTTTATGGTCTAAATTCTACGGGTGTTTTGCTATATAATTGGTCTGTAGAACTTACTTATAAGTATAACCTTTGTCTTGTACACCCTGTACCTTACTTAGCGCCTCCCTACTTGCTACAGATTTAATGAGAATGACTATGTCTAATAAACTGCCAAAACACATTGCCCAAATGGTCGAAAAAAATAACTTGGTATTGGCCATAAAATCATTGTCTGAAGAGCAAAATATTAGCATGGGTGAAGCCAAAGAGCTTATCGATGAGTATGAGCAAGCCTTAAAACAGCAGCAAAACAAAAAGGTTGAGGCCATTAGCCAGAAGCAACAAAAGAAGCAAGGCATCAAGCCCGCCAGCCAACCTATTAAAGACAATCAAGAACTACAAGCCTTAAACAATGGCTTAGACAACCGCCTAAACTCAATGGGCTATAAACCGCCTATGGTGCCTTACTGGGTCAAACGTGTATTTATTATTTTATTAATTATTACCATTTTAAGTCTATTATTTTGGCGACTAATGCCTTAACCAAAAATGCTAAGTGGTGAAATAAGCGTATATAAGATAAACATTTAATGCTCGGATTTATTGCGACTGAGACTGATTCTTGAAATGCTCATAGCCTACCAGACGTTTTTGCTCATTATCACTAAACAGCTTTTGCTCTAACGCCTTTATCTGCTGCTGCTTCTGGGTAGCTGAAGCCCTAGAGGCGGTTATCTTCTGTTTTTGTTGTTGATAGTCCTCAAAACGGCGGTCAAAATCTTGAGTTTGTTTATCTAGTTTTGCCAATCTTTGTGCCGCTTCTACCCCTACCAGCTCTGTTCGCATTTCAAGCAGTTGCTGCTCGTCAGCCCCTCTTTTTTTCATCTGTTCAGTACGGGTCATAAGCTGCTGCAAGTTGGCTTGCTGCTCTGCTTGCTGCTTAGTCAAAGAGTCCGGTAAGTTCTGCAGATACTTTTGTTTGGCTTGTTGTTTTTGGGCTGTAGATAATGACTTATCTTGAGCTATTTTTAGCATTTGTTTGTTATAGGCTTGCAGTTCATCTTCGGTACCAAAAAAAGCCGCATCAACTTTTGAGCTAAACAACTGATTTCTAACCGCCTTTATTTGTTTTTGCTGACGTTCTATCGCTTCAATATCAACCTCACCTTGCTCCGCTTTTTTTAAGGCATCAATGGAATTAGCCGGCGTACCAAACTGGCTTTGAATGGCAGAAACTTGCTTGAGATAAGTTTGATATTGATGATATAGCGTTATGGCTTCATTAGCAGCGGGCTGCGGCGTGGTATTTAGAAGATACGCCTCAACACGAGCATCGATTGTCTCACTGTCCTCCTCTCCTAACGCAGATAGAAAATAGTCATACAAACGTCTTAGCCCGCGAGTAGCGACCAACTCAGCTTTATCAGTAATGATAATCTCGCCATCCACTTCAGTCCCTTGCAGCGAACGAGGCAGGTCTTCCACCCCAGTTATAAATTTTTCAGGCTGGTAAGGCAAGTCTTCTATTAAGGCGTCAGTGCTGGGATCTAGCGTCAGCTCTTGAGTTTCAAGGGTATCAGAGGTCGAAGAGTTGGACTTAGAAGTACTGGGCTGTTTATTGGCATTTAGTCTGACCATAATCAGTAAGAGGACCAATACCGCCAACATAATCAGCCCAGCCAGCAATAGCCAAAACCCTTTACGATTCGGCTTATTTGTCATCTTTACTTCCTCTTAAGTGTCTATTTAAAGACCTTCATTTTTTAAGCGATTGACCTGACTGCGATAAACCGATACCGGATCTACCTCTCCCCAGGCAACCAATCCCAAAAATTGATTGACTGAGTCTAAGTGATTCATTTTATAGTCATCACGAATAACATAACCCAAGCGACTAGAACAAGCAGAAACCAGACCATCGTTGGGATCTTCTTTATCAAACGTCAGAGCGGTGAGTGCCAAAATATAATCACTGGGGTCTATCCCATTGGTGATAGTGCCCACCCCTGAGAATGAATAATAAGGAATGCCATTGACCACATAGTCTTGTGGTGGCTGCCCACAGTATTCACTAGGCATAGCCGCTGGATATTTAGGGTTGTAATACTCAGCCATATAGTCGCTTGTCAGCCCAGTCACTGCTCGTAGCGAATCTTGCTGCTGTAGCTGCTTTAGACTGATGCTAGACCCCACATCCAAAAACTTTCCCAAAAACTTATGGTAAGAAATAAGTGCCCTGCCCAACCAGTTATACTCCCCTTCAGGGTAGCCGGATCTGGCACTGCTTTGCGTAATAAAGTTTAAAATCCAATCTGCTGTTTTTGAGCCTTGCTCTGGACTGGCCACTGCAGTGACTGAAGCCACATGCTCTGGAGCAACGGCAGCCACATAGCGAATATCTATGCCGCCTAAACTGTGCCCAATTAGGTTTACTTTCTGTTTACCGGTAACCGCAGCGATAGTCTGCACCTGCTGCAACAACTGCTCCCCTCGAAATTCAGCATCATGGATGGCCGAAGTTTTAGTCACATATACCTCAGCTCCCCCTTGCATCAACGCTTGGGGAATGCCATTAAAATAGCTTAATAAACCAAACAAAGTATTAAACCCGCCCAGCCCATGTGCTAATACCACAGGATATTGGGTAGCGGTCGAATCATCTTTTGCTTCAATGCTGGAGATTAGTTGACAGCCATTAGGGTTTGAGCAGTTGTAATACTCAGCTGCTACAGCCGACTGCATGAGTCCCATAAGTCCTGCCAAACCCAAACTTGTAGCTATCAACGGCTTTGCTACAAGCTTGGTTAGCCAGTGACATCGATCGTTAGGTAAACTCACTTTATTTACAGTACCTTGTTTAGCCACTGTCCAATGGCTTTAATTTGAGGCAGGCAAACTTGGTGGGCCATAGGATAAGTATTGAACTCGACTTGATACCCTTGGTTAGTAAGCGTCTCATTAGCACGCTGACCTAATACGACAGGCACCACAGGGTCTTGAGTACCATGATCAATTTTAATCGGTAGATCTTTATTAATGGCCGTATAGTTAGAGGTATCTTCTACTGCTAAGTAGGTGGATAGCGTCAGCAAACCTGCCAGTCTTTGCGGATAAGTTAAGGCCGTTTGATAGGCTACTGCGCCACCTTGTGAGAACCCAGCAATAACAATATTTTCTGGATTTACCCCTCGCTCTATTTCACGCTGGATCAAATCTCTAATGGCCGCGGCAGATTTTTCAATTTGTACCACATCTACTTTGCGATCCAAACTCATCTCTAAGATGTCATACCAAGCGGGCATAACCATGCCTCCATTTACAGTCACAGGAATGCGCGGAGCATGAGGGAACACAAAGCGTACTGCTAACTGTGTATCAAGTCCCAACTCAGGCACCACAGGCTCAAAATCATGGCCACTGGCACCAAGACCATGTAGCCAGATGACCGACTTATCAATGGTCTTATTTGAAGGGTTATGCTCTACGATTACACAGTCTAAATATTGCGTCATGATTATCCTTTAATGTCTGTTATCTAATTTTTTATTAAAACAAAAGCCAAATGTCTTAAAACGGTCAATAATTTTAGTTAATTTACGGGCTTAATTTGCCCCTGAATTCCTAATATTAACATACCCATTCATCAGGAACCGTGAATGTCATATGATAAAGATAAAGCGGTAAATAACTTAGGGTAAATAACTTAGATGGTCACTGTAAAAATAATAACTATAATGCACCTGCTGTTAAAAGCAAAATAATAATGGCCACACGCTTGTACTTGGGTCTATATAGACTATTACTCTAGATATAGGAATGTCTTAGCTGATATAGTCTAAGCTTGAGTCTAAAACATTTTAGGCTAAGATTTTTTACGTTAAACTTAGTCAAACTTTGTCATTACAAGAAGGTCATGTACCGATGTTCATTGATTTTATAGCCCTGATTGAGTCTATGCCCATTTGGCACTTGGTTGGCTTATTTGTTTTGGGGGTATTGGCCTTTGTTATTTCAACAATCTCTGGTGGTGGCGGGGCCTTAATTTTAATTCCGGCCACCTCAGCTTTAATCGGGGCACCTGCTGCCCCTCCTGTCATAAACCTCGGGACATTTATCTCTCGCCCTTCGCGTATGATTATGTTTTGGCACGACATAGACTGGGGCTTAATTAAGTATTATGTCCCTAGTGCCATTGTAGGGGCATGGCTTGCCGGCCTATTATTTAGTCAGCTTAATGCCAGCTGGATTCAATTATTGGTGGGGGTGTTTTTAGTCTCGACCCTTTTTCAATATCGCTTTGGCAAAATTGACAAGACCTTTAACATGCCTAAAGCAGGCTACGTCCCATTAGGCTTTATTGTGGCTTCTATTAGTACCTTAGTCGGTGGCCTAGGTCCGGTGTTAAATCCTTTTTATATGAACTCTGGGCTACAAAAAGAGGATCTAATTGCCACTAAAACCGCCAACTCTTTTTTTGTGGGTATCGCCCAAATTGGCAGCTACGCTTTTTTTGGGGTATTAACTGCCAAACTCTGGATATATGGCTTAGCTTTAGGGCTCGGGGCTATTGTGGGTAATTATATAGGTAAGCAGTTTTTGGCCGGTATGACGGTCAAACAGTTTCGACTGTTATTGCTAATACTTATGATGATCAGCGGCGTTTATATGATTTATCAAAACTTGACTTCCTCCCCTCGCTAAACCGAGGGGATTCCTACAGCTAGACGGTCAAGCCCGACCGCAAGGATGTTCTTAGCAGCATTGATATCTCTATCATGCCATGTGCCACACTCAGCACAAGCCCATCCTCTTATTCGCAAACCTGCTCTACCTTTTGGACTACTGTCA
>NZ_FUGD01000192.1 GCF_900162815.1 Psychrobacter pasteurii
CAGACAAAGAAAACGGTATATCAGTTAAAACATGGCTTGCTGGATGACTATCTCTGCGAGCAGTTGCGCTCGCCTAGACTGATTGTTGCGTAAGTCCTAAATATCTGACACACGCCAGAGGCTAGCACGCCCAAGCTTAATTGGTTTGGGGAATTTACCAAGCTTGATTAGATGATAAAGATGCTTAGCTGAAAATCCAGTGATGCCATGGCTAGCAGGTTTGTTAGGACGCTCTGGCTGATTTGCGAGATCAGACATTCGCAAATAGCGATCTTTTAATTTCATGATAATACTCCATAGCACGAGAAGTAATGCCGGGATTGGCTATGTGCTATGGAGTAATAATAACCAGCATAGTTAGTTCATAGTATAGTTATGCACGCATAATATATTTTTAATCGAAATTTCCATTAGTAGCTTCGCAGAGCAATCTATAAACGTAATCATAATTTAGCTCTTCTTCACTGTTGGTATTCTCTATAATATAATTAGCAGCATCAGTATTTTTTTTAAATCCTTGATCTTTCTTTATTTTCAAATACTCTTTCTTTTTTTGTTGACGGTATTTTCTTTGATCGCTCCATCTTGCTTTTGCCGCCTTAACACCTTGTATTGAAGAAATTTTTCTAAAATAGTCTGCACTATCATAAAAGATGGACTTACTACTACTAAAATATAATTGCATAGCATAGTCGTGATACATTAAGGCTATATTGAATGATTTTATGTGATAGGCAATAAAAGATAGCTCTTTAAATGCATATAATCGAAACACTTCAAGGAACTTTAAACTCAATCTTTGGGCCTCAGATGAAGGATATTTTGATAAAATATGATTGAATTCTGAGGAGTTAGACAATATCTCATTCAGGTTAATAGCTATTATATTGAATAACTCGCCTATATATTTATTTAATGCATACTCATCTTTATTACCAGCGAAGCCACTTTCATTATACCCATTTGAGAATTTATCTATATCTTTAAGAAAGTAATCTGTATCAAAGCTAAAGCTTTGTTGAATATATTGCACTGATGTAGCTTTGGCATCTTCTAAAAATACTAAGTTATTTTTTCTTTGTAACTCGCTACATTGCTCATGGTTATACAAGTTATTAGCTATACCAATATCTTCTGGCATACCCAGAATTACTTCAATAGCGTTTGATAAATTACGGTAATCATTTAATATATTATTAATAGCGAACATATCTTCCGAAGTAATAGTGCTATGGGCAGTCAATTTATTCTCCATAAAGGTACTCAGTTATTATTTCAAATGAAAGTTCTAAATTACAGGCTAATGGTTAATTAATATAATTAACAACCTGTTCAAACCCCAACATGCACCAGTTCACCTGACAAATTTATTTAATAGTAATGTGCAGCTAATCCCTTAATATGTTTAACTTTAAGGGGATTTTTAGAAAAAAACCTAAGATCATAATTGACTATCAAAATGGACATACTTGTAATTTAGAGACCATAAGAATTAAAGGTAATCACACTTAACAAATTTACTATTCAATAAGCGCTAATCAATTTATACATTATTGCCCTAACTTACTTAGGAACAACTCTGCCAGCAGCGGCATCATAATAATAATGTTTTATATCTCCCGATATGACCAAATGAATAGCCTTTTCAATTTCGGAAAGCGGTACGTTAAACCATTCAGTTGCTTTATACAATTTTTCATCCTGAGACTTGGTTGAGACTTTAACTCTTTGATCATAGAAGAATGCATGGAGTACACTCTCGACCTTTCGGGCATCAGCATCATAGACTTGCCATTCAGCGATGATGTCGACGGGCTGTTGTAAGAATGCGGTGTCTCTAATCGAGTGTTTAGTGCGCATTTCACCGGTGAGGGTAGAAAAGCCTATTTTATGCAAATGGTTATAATGCTTTAAGTTGTTGGGTGTCTCTATTAGTTTGGCAACATAAATAACCCCTGATAGGTGTTTATTATCTCCAAAGCTTCTAGCAAGCTCATCATTCATCCATTCTGGATCAGTTATTAGTAGCTGATAGCTATTTTCATATTTGTATTGAGCTGTGGCTAATGAGCGAATGAGCATGTTTGATTCGGTGCCATTGGCAAAGATTAGTCTTAAACGATATTGGTTACGTTCATTCTTACGGTTTTCAGCTTTATAGATATCAGCGACGTAGCAAAGCATGCCATTTAAGACAAAGACACTACCGATATTAATATCGTTTACTGAAGAAAAGTTTGACTTAGTAAATTCTGTTGTCTGAATGGCATGATAGATGCGTTCAAATATTGGCTCAAACTTATAAAAGTCCTCACACTCAAAGCGACTGGCTATCTCTTCATCATCAAATTGGTTATAGCTGGCTCGCGTACCAGTTTTATTATCTTTGACCAAAATATCTGATGCAATATCGTCGAATAATCCTAAATCATCGCTAGAAAAAATATCATCTAAGCTATTTATTGAAGTTGGGCTATCTTTATCACTTTGTTGATTACTCTCAATACTGTCTTCGTTTTTAATGCTTTGAGTAGTTTGAGTCTTATCATTGGTGGATTGCTGAGGGTTAGCATTCTGCTCAGATTTTGATGAGTCACTTTTAGACAGTAGCCCATGTTTATCTATTGTATTAAGCTCTGAAACATATAACTCATTATTGCGAATAGCTTTTAAATGACGAGCCAGCACTTTTTCATTAAAGTCACTAGCGTCTGAGCTAGGCTCACGACCATGCGTCTCAACGAAACTATTAATCTCTGAGAATTGTTGAATTAGAAGCGTATTTTCGCCGCTAGTTTTTTTAGTAATAGGTTTTACATCATCGAGTAAGCCTGTACTATCATTAGCAAAAATGTCATCAAGTGATTTAAACTCGCGACTTTGATAGATTTCATCAAGTTTAATCATGATATGAAGCGTCTCGTTTTGCTTTTTGGTTTCGGACATAGGCGACTACTTCAGCCATACGTCGCTCAATATCATCAGAGGAATTGAAATTAGGTTGTCTGCCTTTGGATTTTATAAAAGCAGAGATTTTAGGCCACATGATGATTGCTTCTTCTTCTGTCACGGTTGAACGGCTAGCATGCACCCCATCATTGATGGTTTTTAAAACCTCTTTATCTACCGTTCTAGAAAGTACTTCATAAGCATCATGGAAGGGGTTAATTGACTTTACCAGATCAATAGGCAAGTTATTGACGTTAACGAATTTACTGCCGACTTTTACAAAGCTATTGCTAGGGTTGGTTTCATTGATATGGCTTGAATTAGTTTTAGGGTCATAAATTTTGGCATCAGGCGGTAGGTGACGATCTTTTATAATATCTTCCGGTTTAAGTTTATTTTTTTCTCTCTCATCTAAACTAGAGACATCAACGTATTCGCTACCTTTTTTTATAAATAAACGCTCATTTTCAATAGGCGCATCGTCTGGAATGTCTTTACCTTCTACAATACCGCCTTGTCTATTTATCGCCATATATTGCATAAGGCCTTCTTGTACTTGGCGAACCTCATTACTATCTAGGGCAGGGTACTTGCTGCGAATCACGCGAGGGATAACGTTATCTGACACGGCTTCTGCCTCAGTGTAGTTATTCTCAGCTGCTATATACTTTTTACTATTATCAACGTTTTGATATAGCTGTGCTAATAACTCATCTTTTTCTTGATTGAGGATCTCCATGACTCGATCGCTAGGTGGGTTTTCGGTGTCATCAATAACCACTGTACCAGGTGGTAAATCAGCTGTGCCCAGTAAATCAATTTCACTGCGACGTTTGAAGTTGATATTTGGCTTTAATACTTGCTCCATAAGTAGTGATAGAGTGATGGCCTTTAACAAGTCATTTACTGAACTTGTCACCTCTGATTTATCTGCTTCTGGTTCAGCTATTAGGTTCGTAAATTGCGCATGCTCTTTACCTTTACTGTCTCTTGTAGCCCGTCCAATAATCTGCACCACTTCAGTTAAAGAGCCACGATAGCCAATAGTTAGTACATGCTCACAATACTCCCAGTCAAAACCTTCTTTGGCCATTCCAAGAGCAATAATAATATCCATCTCATCAGGTGAGGTTATATTAGCAAGATAAGCTTGCGTATTAACCCGAATCGCATCATCAGTGACTAAATCAGCGACCAATACTTGTCTACCATCTTTAGTGCGTACCGTTATCACTCCGCTATTATCGTCACGGCTGATAGGATCCCCGATAACATCAATAATGCGACCTACAGTTTCATATTTATCGGTTTCAGCAGTCAAACTATTCACATTGGGTATGTGAATAATAGTCTTTTTAGTGGTGTCTAGGCACTCATCTAAAGCATCAAAGAAAGATTTTTTATAAAAGTGATAACCAAGTCCTAATGACTTTAAATGCTCATAACCGTTGAGCTGCTCGTAATAGGTATAGGTAACTTTATCAAACTTTTCTTCATCCTTATCTGACAAGATAGGTATAGAGTCACCACGGAAATACGATCCAGTCATTGCAACGATATGTGCATTTGTCCTGTTCATAATGCTATCGAGGATAGCACCTAAACGGTTGGATTCATCGGCTGATACATGGTGAAACTCATCGATACCGATAAGCACATCGTTGAACAGATCAATACTTCCACCATCTTCTATCACTTTATCAAAGCCATATCGAAAGCTATGATGGGTACAGACCAAAATTTGAGGCAGCTCACTTGAATCTAGGTCTTGAGTAATAAATTCTGAAAATATTTCTGTCTTACGAAAATCGCTTTGGGCGAGGTTAAGACATAAGTTATAACGATCTGCAACCTCCCAATCTGCAAAAAATCCAAAATCACTTAAAGGGGTTGATCGAAATGATTTACCAATACTCATCTCTGGCACAGTGATAATGACTTTTTTAATACCTTGATTGATTAACTTATCTAAGGCCAAAAACATCATCGCACGTGATTTACCAGAGGCTGGAGGCGACTTGATAAGTAAGTATTGACTGTCTCGCTTCTCAAAGGCACGAGCTTGCATTTCGCGCATACCTAGCTCGTTGTTCTTTTTACTTTGGCCGGTACGTGCATAGGTTTGGTTTAAGATGTTAACAGGTGCAGTCATAGTATTTTCGTTATAGGTAGAAATGGTTTTAAACATGTAGCATTGTAAATTTACAACTCATTTATTCAAACGATAGTGTGACATCAGTAATAACAGGTCAACGTATTATTATTTCGATCAAATTCAGCTTTTTGGTCAAACATTTCACCAGTTACGTAGTCTAGTGTCTGACGTGTCTTAAAGTGTTTCAAAACACTTTGCATGTTTGCATTTTTAGCAAACTTAAGCACGTGTGCACCCCCTTCTGACTCTGGTCTAAACTTATAATGATATTCTTTTATAGGTTGTTCACGATATTTGACACCGTCAGCAAATTTAATATGATATTCGGTATATTCATGATTGGTATGAATACTTACATCCTTCATTAAGGGACTAAAACCTGGAGCCCATTGAGATCTTGGAGTTATAAAAAACTCATAAATCTCGTCATTTTCATTAGGTTCTGCAAGCATCTTCATTTTCATCGTTCTATTAATGAATTTAGTATTGTGTTCTTTGATAGAATCATAAATGAAACCATCTCCGACACAGCCATCTTCCATCCAAGCAAACAATATAAACATATCGCCTAAAGGAAGGTCTTGGCCATTGTCACCTTGCAGCGAAATGAGCTCGCTTGGTGATGCAGCAGTAGCTTGACCTACAGATAACGCGAGTAGGGCGGCAAAGGCTACACTGGGTAAAATTTTGGAAATCATAATAGAGCTGTCTGTATAAGGTGATTGGTATTGCTTTGCACAATTATTGATTGGCGCTATTTACTTTTCTTTTTACTCTTACTTTGATTTTCCGCTTCAACAAGCTGTTCATAACGTGCCAACAGATGTGCTAGACGTTCTTCAGTATTGTTAAAGCCTTGTGGGCGGTATAACTTATCTACTGCATCATCAAGATTGGCATGAGCCTGTTTCAAGTTATCCGGCATCTTGTCTGGGTCATATAACTCGGCCAGTGTCATGCCTACATTATCCGCACGTGCCAATAAAACTTCTTCAGCTAAGCTTTCGATATGCTTCTTTTGCTCTTCTGTAGCATCAGGGAAGGGGAAGGTGTTATAGACGATAGTGCTAGAATATCTATAATCACTTTTTAATCGACCAGCGACTAATCTCATCCAGTCATTATGATTTATCGAAGTGAGTAACCCAAAATCATATAAAGTAGCTTCTGGTATTATATGGTTTGCATTAGTAGAGATGGTTTGACTATCAAAAAAACCAATAGGTATGTAGTTTCGGCGCTCAGATGAAACGCTAGGAATCAATAAAAAACTATCTGGGTTTCTTATATCTCTAAATTCGTGAGGTCTTTCAGCTAGTTTATTTGCCCCTTTATCTCTACTTGCAAGACGCATTTCTTTCACATTTTCTACTCTTTCTTTTACTAATGGCATATCATTCAGTTCGTCTTGATTGATATCAACTAGCCATAAACACCATCTCTCTTTACCATTTAGAAACTCACTAGACCCTAAAATCTTTTTTATCCATTCTTTAGATTTTGGCTCATGCTTAATGATGTGATCTTTTTCTTCAGTCGATAATAATAAATTCCCTCCATCCAGGGGTTTATTACCATAAACCATTTTTTTGCCATTATGGATAGGATTGTATCGACTTTCTACGGCGATGTTTGAACCAAAAATTAAATACGGACTAATATTTAAGACGCTTTCGGTATGCCATGATTTATCAATAAGCTTGTAAATAGGTCTATTTCTGTATTCCTTGGTGGATAACCCAACAATAATGACATGCACGGCAGCATTGTTTTTAGCGTTATTACGCCAAGGGAACGTTTGATAGGCAAAGTGTATGTTGATGCCAAGGTCGAATATATAGGGGAATAACATCGCAACTTGCTCACCCTGAGCAATTGAATTGGTAGATACCAAAGCTAACTCTGAATTAGTGCCGGCTATATATTTTGCCCCTTTCCAGAACCATGAAGTAACGTAATCTAAAAACTTAAACTTCTTAAACTCTTTAAAGACGATAGTCATATCTTGCGTTTGTTCGTTGGTACGATTGACTGAGCCTCCAAACGGTGGATTACCAATGATATAAATTTCATCAGAACCGTTATTAGGGCAAAATTCATTCCAGTCAATACGCAAGCTATTACTATGCACAATATGACCACTGTCTTTCAGCGGTAGCATAGGCTGTGAAGCACCAAACTCTTGCTCAAATAGTACGTTCATTTGGTGTTCTGTTAGCCATAATGACAAACGAGCAATCTGACTGGCAAAGTCGTCATACTCAATACCGTACAGGTTGTTTAAGCTGACCACACTGTCGAAACCTAAACCTAACAGGTTGTCTTTAGCACTAGATAACAGTTCACGCTGTGCTTTTAAAATTTCAATTTCGAGCTGACGCAGCTCTTTATAGGCAATAATTAAGAAGTTACCGCTACCACAAGCTGGATCAAATACCTTGATATTACTAATACGGTTGAGTAGGGCATCTAAACGCTCGGCTTTATTATTTTTATGACGATTTTCATTACTTAAAGCTTTAACAGCCTCTAGTTCATCCCGAAGCTCATCTAAAAAGAGCGGCTGTATCACCTTCATAATATTGCTAACACTGGTGTAATGCTGACCCAAGCTACCGCGCTGTTCAGGATCAATTACCGCTTGGAACATCGAGCCGAAGATGTCTGGGTTAATCTTCGCCCAGCTTAAACGTGCACACTCAAGCAAAATACGGCGAGTACGCGCATTAAATTTTGGGATTGCAAAAGAGTCTTTGAACAAGCTGCCGTTAACGTAAGGGAAAGCGGCTAGGTGAGTGGGCTTGTTTTTACGTTCTGGACTGGAATCAGGTAAGTCTAAGACTTCAAATAACTGAAATAGAAGGGTGTCGATATCACTACCATCTATCTGAGTCGAGCCATCAATTAAGTCGTGAAACTGTTTAGGTTTAAAGATACCCGTATCTTCAGCATAAAAACAAAACAGCAAGCGAGTTAGAAATACGTTTAAAGCGTGTAGGTCATCAGCTGTGTTGAACTCATTATGCTTACGGATATGGTCAAATAAGCGCCCCATCTTCTCTGAAGCTTGCACATCAGCCGGGTGCTCTGTAAATTCCCGAGCACGCTCTAGGCCGGCTAGTGGCAATAAGAAGTGGTAGTTGCGGTATAGATCAGTGAAATCACAATCGAGTGTTTCATCAAATTTGGTATCGTTAATTAGCACCGTATCAAAGTCAGTGACCATAATCATGCGTATCTTATGCTGATTGATAATCGGACTTTGCTTAAGCTCGGCCAAAGCTTTTGCAAGATCTTCACCTGCTTCTATAGGCTTAAAATAGATACGATGCTTATTTGCTACCTCGCCAGCTTCTGGATTTGCAGCTACATTAAAACGGCTATCGTTTTTTTTAAGAGAAGTAATGGTCGACTTTGACACATCTAACAAACGCAAAAATTCGAAGATGAAGTCTTGTTGTTTGTTTTTTTCTAAAGTCTTTTTTGTTAGTTTTTCTAAATCTTCAAAAAGTTGAGTTTGGTTAAATGCCATCGTTATCTCTATTAGTATTTCTGTATACGGATATATATTTAATTGCTATATTAAGTATGTAGGTTAAGTTTGGGTACAACTATATGGTTAATAACATATTATCACTAATAGTGTGGATATTTCTATTTTATATGGAAACTTAAATATGATTGTAAGTACTGAGTTTGTAGGAGATTCGGAACGGATTGACTGGATTCAACACGACTGCTATAGTCGTGCTCTAGGAGTCATTATGCGTTTTGCTGTGTCTAAGCATCGTCATGCTGAGCAAGTTCTTGGTATTCATAATGAGTTTAGTTAATTACGCAACAAACTTGATAAGTTTGATCATAGGACTGTGCAATGGTTTCATGACCAGCTGGCTGCAGCTTTTCGTATGCAGTACTGTGTCGAAGCTTGCTTACGATAGGTTTGTATTAAAGCTTGAATTGCATTAGCTAGAGGGTATTTATTGCTTATGAGTGTAGTCAAGGTCAGTTTAGAATTTTGGAATAGATTATTAATAATTTTCGCTAAGAAGCCAATCATAGCGCTTTGAATGACATCACTCTGACGACATTCTTGGTCTAGCCAGCCTATAAACTCATCTTGATTAATCTCAGTATGTGCTAAGTTGAGATTTAGGGTATCTTCATTGTCGGTAAAACTAGAGCTGACTTTTCTGTCCTCTATATCCACCACAAAGCTTTTCGTAAGTTCAGTAGGCTTATAAGATAGCTTCGCAGAGTAATCTAATAGCTGCCAACCATGAGCATCTAAAAAGACCTCTTTTTCAGCTGATTCTAGTTGTCCTTGAACTATTAAACCAAGTTTGGGCAGTGAGGTGTGAAGTAACTTTAATCCCATTTTCAAAGGGCGATAATGTGGCTTAAACACTTAGATTATGACGTTGAATCGTTAATGTTCCTGTATTTTTAACCGCCATCCGAATCAGAGTCTAATTGTTTACCTTTACTCGATAGTTCATTGCGATACAGCCATTTAAACTGTTTTACATAGACTAGCGGGTCGTCATTACTGTTATCATCTTTTGTCGGATAATTATCAGGTATAACTAGTTCATCTGCGAAAACGTGACTAATAGCATCGTTTATAACAGAAGCATCAATATACTTAGTTAAAGATGAATACTGCTCTTGTGCGAAGTCTCCTTTACCAGATTTACCTGACTCCATTGCTGTCCAAGTAGGTGTGAAATCTTTTAATAACCTTAATATAAAATATCTATCATTTATTCTGTTGCTTAAAAAACTTTCTATGTAACTAGAGTTATAATATTTTTCAATAATCCATAAGAACTTAGCAAATGAAACTTCTATACAATTTGTATCTAAACTATCTATAACTGCGACTATTTGCTCTGCTAAAAACTTGCCAATTTCATCCATTTGTTCGGAAGTAAGACTGTTGTCAACAGGATTGTCTGCTTTCTCATGTCTTAGCCATTTAAACACCTCAATCTTATACTCTAAATCAGTAATGGTATCCAAGCTTTGCTTTATAACTGCAACTCGACCATCTTCTTTAACAACTTGGAATAAGTCAGACAATAACATTGCTGATTGTGTAAAGGAATCATTCCACATTGCACCTTCTAGTTTTGTGAACTGTGCGCTTACCTGACATAGTGCAATAGCTAGATTCTTAGCTGTTTGTACGTGAATGTCATCATATTTGCTGCGTAGCTTTGTGATTAAAGTGTCTGGTTTCCTATTTTTTAATATTCCTGTTAAAGAATTTGAGTCGTATGAGCAGTCCCAATGAGTTAACTTTTCTAAAATTTCTTTTATTTCAAGATCTGGTATATCATTCTTTGATACAGAATAAGTAAAATATCGTGCAAAATAATTACTAGAACAAATTCTTTGTTCTTTATTCCAAATTTGATAGTAATCTGCACCGAAGCCCATATTGCCATAAACAGATTGAAGTTTAGGAAATAAATCATTTAACAGGTCTATTAATCCTTTTTTCTTAGAAGACTCAACTTCTCCTAATGCACCCGCAATCAAATTTTTTGTTTGTTCTTTTTCTAGTTCATTGCTTTTAGGATAACTACTAGAAAAAGAGCCAGTAAATGAAGACTCATTATTCCTTATAACTTTATATAGCTCAGGGTAAAATACTCTTATACCTTCTATCAACATTAGGTCAACGGTGTTCACTTCCCCTTTCAGAATAGGCAAAGAAAACATCAATATATTGCCATATAACTTGGCTTTTCTAGGTGTATCTAAATAATTATCAAACGCAGAATTATAAGCCTGTACGAACCTTCGTACCTCTTCTTGCTCTAAATTAATCTCTGCGATTTTTAAAGCTTCATTAATTCCATCAAAACAAAATTGTCGTAAAGTTTCTTGTTCAACTAAAGGTAAGTTTAAAGGTATTTGAATGATTTTCTCAAGGAAAGCCTCACCTGAACTTGTATCGGCAGTTGAGTACCTATCCTGTAATGATGATGCAATAATGTGCTTGTCAAAGGCTAAAACATAGGACGTATATTTAAAATCTGCGGTGAGCTTAACTAATCTAAATAATGCATGAATTTCATATTTATCTAACCTATCAACGTCATCAATCAAAATTAGAACTCGTTTCTTGTTATCTTCTAATAACTGCTCTGTTCTTTTTTTAAATTCATTAATATCAGGTAGCGAGATAAAGGAGTCGACAACTTCGGATACCACACTTGTACCTTTGGTAACAGAGGCTATTGGTTTCATTACTTTCTTAAAGGTGTCTTTTAGTTTATCTTCACGGGTTTCTAACTTTGAATCTAATGCTTCTGCAATACTATTAAAAAACTCCATTAATAACTGTTCTTCTGTCCCAAATCGCCAAGGATTAAACTTAATACAGATGACATTGTCATTTGATTCTAGAGAAGACTCAATAAAGTTTAAAACAGAGGTTTTACCATCACCCCATTTACCATATAGACCAATGACAATGCTACTTGGATCGCTTCTGCGAGCAATGACTTGAGCAACTCTTTCGGAAAAATGCCATCTTCCAAACAAATCACTTTCTTTATTATGAACGGGGGCATCTGATGAATAATTAGTATTAGTCATTTTTACTCTTTAGTTTATAAGTAGGGATAATCAGATTCAGTTGGCTGGGATGACTAACAACCCATGAGATGACTGTTAATGTATCATAAATTCTAAGGGTGCTTATAGGGTATCGGGGTTAATTTAATATAAGGATTTTGAGCATTTTCTAAGATGCCTTTGAAATGTTGCGACAAACAGTGTCGTACAGTATTTAAAGCCTTACCGATCACCTTTAGATTTTGTTATATTTGTTATTTAGCAGTATTAATTGACTAACTTTTTTACGTAAGTTTAACGGTTTTTCAAAAGAGCATTTTCACCTCTATTTGAAAGAATGTGAGTGGCGTTTTAATCACAGTGACCCAAAGTCGCAATTATTACAATTAAAACAATGGGTTAAACAGGGTTTGAACTAGTTATCTAGGACAGTCTTAAAGCTCATTATAAATTAAGGATACAAATGGACTTTTTAAATGCATTTCCTCAGAAAGAAAAGTTACTCGAAGAAGAACGAGAGCACTATTTTATAGAGATCTGGTATTTTGTTAATGAATATGAGAATAAAGGTTACAAGTTAAAAGCGTGGAGACCTAAACAAGAGCTACAAAATGAGTTTGTTAAAGAGATTTGGCTCAACGAGTCTCGCCAGCTAGGTAAGCTAAAATCAGTAACCAATGCCAATAGTTATTTAGAGCTAATCAAAGATAGCTTTGTTGAGGGCAATACATATTGTCTAATTTATCCAAGTAAGGATGAAATGTGGGATTTGTGTGATTTTATCGAAGATCAAAAAGAAATTAGTAGGTCATCATCTAGAGGTGGAAGACTTAGTATTAAAACTAAGCGGCAACACTGGCTGTTAGAGTTGAGGAGTTTTGATGTACGTAGTCGTGTATTCCTATGGAAAAATATTTTAAGAATTATTAAAGGTATTGAAATATTACACCAGCAAAATATTATTCATAGGAACATAAATGTCAATAGTATATTGTTCGATAATTCTGAAAACAAAGGTGAAGATGAACGGTTTTATCTAGGTGGTTTTGAAAAGTCACTAGACTTTAATAAACTTAAAAGTATACCTATCCTAAATAATGAACAGGGTATCGTATGTACAACGCATGAAGATTGGAAGTGCCTTGGGTCACTTATTTTAAATTTGATGGATATTGATGATATCGAGTCAAGTGAAAATAAGCTATCCAAACTTGAGATTGACACTATAAATAAGCTGAGAGATGGAGTTTCGCAAGGTTTTACAGAAAACATAGAAAATATAAGGGTTATTGAAGGGTCTATTGAAAGAATTATAGATAATTTAGCAAATTTTGAATCTAAAGTACTACCTAAGTTTTATGTAACAGCAGGCAAGGCTGATTCTTTCTATTTTAAAAGATTAAAAAAAGGCATAAGCCTTTTTTTAAACGAAACCTCTAATGATGAGAATGCCACTAAATTACTGACAAATGAAGATGTATATAATTTTCTTAAAGAAGACTTAAATATAGAGAAGATCCAAATATTTCATGATAGAGATCATGAGTATCTAGTTCAAGGCATAAATTGCTTATATGCCTTTAGTGATTATAAAGATTCGAGATTTTCTAGTTGGAGTGTTATCTTTCTTAAAGATATAATTTTTCCTGTACCAAACTGGTTAAACTACAAGGAGAAAAAAGAATTTCACGGCAAACTAACCTTTGTTAAGACTCCCAATGTTGATCATGTTAAATACCAACTAAGTGAAGAGAATTCCTGGGAGTTGAAAGTTGCACAATTAAAAAAAGAAAGGCGGTTTTCAGACAATGAAATAAGCTGTTTACAAGGACTGCTTTTGTCTTTAGCAGTAGAAGCTACTTTGATAGAAACTAATAAGTTTATAGTAAGTGCTAGTAGAATTAATAATATAGATGAATTCAAAGAGTATAACTTAGACATAGAAGGATTTTATTATTCATTAGAATTTAAACAAGAGGATAACTCTGAGAATAAAAAAGCATCTAAAGCGCTTAGCCTAAAAGATCCATTTATACGTTTTAAAAGATACTTTCAACAAGACGAAATGGACGAGACTTGGATAATAGAGCCAAATAAATCCATTAAGGATATTGAAAGAGAAGAAATCAAGACAATTCAATTCATTGATAAAACAGGTGGACAGTATATTTTTCTCTCTAAAGATAAGTTAGAGTTAGAATTAAATGATTTTGAAAATAGTCTTTTTCGGATATATCCTTCGGAACTTGATGGTGATCAAGCGCAAATTAAGAGGAAATTAAAATCTTTCAATTCCTTTATGAATTACGGCTCATTGATTGAAAGTTTATCTGACCCAACAGAAAGTAATTTTATATCAGCGAGAGATTTTGAAGTAGATCACATATTAAAAAATTTTGATGATTCCAAAAAAGAGGTATTCGAATCGTTAATAAAAACACAACCAAACTATTTTATAGAAGGTCCACCAGGGGTGGGTAAAACATACCTAATAACTAATTATGTCAAACATTTATTTGAGGAAGAGCCTATAGCTAAAATACTACTTTCGGCACAGGCTCATTCGACTGTTAAGTTGCTAAGTGACAGCATTATAGAAAATCTACAAAAATCGGATTTTTTTAGTGATTTAATTATTATTAGAGATTTTAAGGGTGGAGATAAGATTAATGATGATAACAGTAATGTTATTAAGGAGACTACATTACCTTTTATAGAAAAATTCCAAGAAAGTGAAATGTATAAAATTAACTGCAAAGACAAAGATATAAGAAATAAGTTAAATAACTTTATCATGAGGCCTGATAGAGATTTTTTTAAACATATACTCCGCTCAGCTAATTTAGTGTTTACGACAACCAACTCAAGATTAATGTCTGATATTGTTCAAGAGAATATAAATTTTGACGTTTCCATTCTTGAAGAAGCAGCTAAAGCAACAGGTCTGGAACTTATTTCACCAATGATGGCATCTAATAAGAGGGTAATGATTGGTGATTATAAGCAGTTACCAGCATTTGCAGAGCCTACGATCGAGAAAATCATCAATAACCCAACTGTTTTGGATTTGTCTTTAGTTTTGGAGGTTTTAGAAGCAAGTGGTCTAAGAAATAATGTAAGTGATGAGATGGGGTTAAAGAGACATATGGATCATGAAAATAAATTAATAGTACTTAGAAACATGAGACGTTATTTTTCATTATTTCAAAGTTTGAGCAAAGATGCAGAGGCCATTCGAAACAAAGGACAAGAAAGTTTTGGAAACATACTTAACATACAACATAGAATGCACCCCGACATAGCAAATATTGTCTCGACGACTGTTTATGACAACACGTTAAATAGTCATCCAGAGAAAGTTCAACACTTTAATAACTTTAAACCTTTTTATTTTAAAGACTCACTATTAGAAGGCCTTAATTCGGATAAATCAATCTTATGGGTCGATATACCCGATAAGCAAAGCCAGTTAGGTATAGAAAGATTTGAAAACTCTTATGTTAATGAAAAAGAAATTGAGGTAGTAAGAGAGTTACTTTCTAAAATAACTACAGACGACAGTAATGTATATTCAATAAGAGTTTTGAGCCCATACTCTAAGCAAGTATCTAGAATCAACAAACAAATTAATATAAAAGATATCGATTCTTGTTTTTCTATTGGTACGGATGGAAATCTGGCTTCAACTGTTGATTCTTTCCAAGGTAATGAAGCTGATGTCATTATTATAAGCATGGTCCGTCACAATAGTTTCACACCTATCAGTTCAGCTCTTGGATTTTTATCAGATATGAGAAGGATGAATGTACTATTAAGTAGAGCCAAGTATAAGCTGATAATCGTTGGCTGTTTTGGTTTGTTTAAGCGTTGGCAAGAAATATCAAGTCAAGATGCGTTAAATTCACGAAATGGTATGACCTTCGAGAATAAAGAGTTCTTGGATAGATTAGTAGATTACTGCATCTTAGATTACGAAACTATGAGAGATTCTTCCATTGAAGTGGATAAAAAGAATTTTAAGAACGTCAATTTCGTATCATCTACTAAATTTCTAAAGGTTTAACTATGAGTAAAAAGGTTAATAATAGAAAGAAAAAAGCTAACGAAAAAGCTAAGTCTATAAAATATACGGTTGCTGTACCGTTCTTGAGCAATAGTTATCTTTTTAGTATTAGCAAAAAAATAGGCTGGTCTATCGTAGACTATTTGTTCTTAAAAGAGTTATATCATCAGGAAAGGACACTAAGTGAACTTAGCAAAAAATCTAATCTTAGAAAACAAATTATTCTTCAGATTGTATTACCTATGAGTGATCTTGGTTGGGTAGAAATAATTAATTTCAACCATGAGTTTTTGTTAAAAATCACTGACAATGGAAAAAGTGCTTATTTAGCTAGTCGGAAAAATCATGAGTTACCTTGCCAAGTTACCGACTATATTAGTAAAAGAGAAATATATGTAGATATTTTAGACAATTACTATAACTTCTATAAAAGTAGCGTACAAACTATAGCTTATGTGCGATATAAAGAGATCAAAAGTAATGAGAAACAAGAGTTTGTAGAACTACCTCTGTTGAATGATAAGGTATACCCAGACTATGAAAAAATCGAAAAGGTTGCGGGCAATCAAAACGAGAGTATTTCTAAGATAGAAGATTTAAATATTGGTCAACTAACTGATAAAAAGTACTTATTAGTAGAAATGATATACACACCTGAAAATAAATCTAAGATAATTAAAGATAGTTTGTATAGCGATCTAAATAACTCACTGATAAAAATAATTGAGTCTACTCGTCCACCTAGCATAAGTGATAGTAAGAGCACCCAAGTTGTCATGCCAGAGGTAGAAAAAAACGTACCTTCTACAACTAGTATTACCTTGAACCGAAATCAGGTAGATTTTATATATGGAGGTCAAGAGACGGAAATTAAATTTTTAGAGTTAATTAATACTGCTCAAAATTATCTAATTATTCATTCAACTTTTATCGGCTCTTGGTGTATCAAGAGAAAAAATAGTGAAGATGAACAATATTCCGAATATTTTGAGGCTATAAGAGAAGCATTAAAAAGAGAGGTAGCAGTATATATTTTATGGGGAAAAACTAGTCTTGATAGCGATGATGACGACTATGAAAAATCTCATGCGGAAGACAATAAGGTGAAAAATCTTTTAAGTGAATTTAATGATAGTTGTAGACGTGAGGGTATAATGGGCATCGTCGATTACAATCAATTCAGAAGAACAGAATCTCACGCAAAGTTTATCATAGCTGACTCAGCTAATAGAGGAGCTTGTGTAATGGTCAGTTCGTGCAATTTTCTGTATTCAAGGTTTAATAGATTTGAGGCGTCTGTAGCTATTTACGATGATCAGTTGGTAAGGTCATATTTAAGGATAGCAGCGAATATATCTATGGGTAATAACTATGTAAATAGTTCTACAAAAAAAGAAATTAATAGTTATGCAAATCAGTATAAATGCTTTACAAAAAGAAATTCACCTCAAGAGGTTAGAAATCTTCAAGAAGATAAGTTTACTGTTAGTTTGGTTCTCAAAAACCAACACTACTATTATATTGATGTCGCTTGTAATGAAGCTACTAAGATAATTTATATTACAAGCGATTTTATAAATAGTACGCCTGAAAGACCTATCTACGATGCGTTAAAGAACTCCACCGCTAAGAAATTTCTATTTTATTCGAAAAGATCTGACCATATAAGTCATGAGGAAATAAACGAGACTATGAAAAGTCTGGACGGTCTTGAAGAGCCGATTAAACTTAGACAGTCACCTCACAAGCCGAAGCACCATGCTAAGGTACTAGCTTGGGATGATAATGACATACTTATAACTAGTTTAAACTGGCTTTCTTCTAATGCATCTGAAAACCAGGATGATAAATACCATGAGATAGGTGTACATATAAATGGCCCCAATGTAGTGGCAGAATTTATAAATAAATTTAAACCTTAAAACCCCCAGTTTAACCAATTCACCTAACAAACCCCAAACCCCAAGTTTGAGCCTGCTACCTAAGAATATTTAGAATAGTAAAAAACCGCCTAACTCTTGTTGATACAAGGGTTGAGCGGTTTTTTTATAATTTCTATTTTTTTATAACACTTGTGTATAGTCTAAATAAGCAATTGAAGAGGCTTTGAAATGTAAGCATCCGACCATCCCATCTTTTTTTCTATTAAAAAATGCGAGATAGTGTCCACGAACAAATAATCGTGGACACTAACATGACAACACAACCCCCTAATAAACCCAAACGCAGAACTTACAGCGCTGAGTTTAAAGCGTTTTTAGTAAAAGAAGCGACAGACTCAGGTCAATCAATTGCCAGTATCGCTCGAGAGCATGGCATTAACCAAAACCTTCTGCATAACTGGAAACGCCAGTATCAGCGCGCCCATGCTCAAGCTGATACATTACCTGGTGCTATAAACAGGTCTCATGATCCAAACCCGCACTTTATCCCAATCCATCTTGAGCCTGAAGGTGCGCATTTACGCTCAGCCTCCGTCATAAAGAACATCAAACTGCAAATCACAGCTCGAGCATCTGGGACGATAAGCCTCAACATTAGCCAAATAGACACTCAAAGTTTGATTGACCTACTACGAGGGCTGCAATGATACCCATCACTCACATCTGGCTATCCACCACGCCTATGGACATGCGATGTGGTAGTGGCAAACTACTGGCCCACATCATCACCGAACACCAAAGCATTCGCCCTCACTGTGCCTACCTGTTTTACAACAAAGCAGGCACACGCCTAAAAGTATTCATTCATGATGGGCTTGGGGTATGGCTTTGT
>NZ_FUGD01000188.1 GCF_900162815.1 Psychrobacter pasteurii
CGTCACTGTAGGTTCTTACTTTCTTGGTCATGATAAACTCCGATTAATACGCTTAGTTTACCAAGTTTACCTCTACGGTTTCTTCAGCATAGCTCAAACGTCTTACTTCTATACGACCATGATCTTTATCAACAGTTTCATTGATGGGTAAATTACCTGAATCAAATTGTGTGTCTAACCAAAGCTTAACGTCGTCATATAAAAGCTCATGGTTTCTTTTCAAGGACAAGATATAGTCGGCTTTAGCTTTAACAAGCTGTTTACAGACATCCTTTTGACAATACATCGCATCCCCGGTCACAACACTGCCCTTAAGATTGATCATATCAAGTAATCTAGGCAGTGTCGTTATCTCGTTGTCTTTACTATTTACTTGCGTTTGTGCTAATACTAATTTAGTTTCACTGGCAAAGGCAGTGACTAAATGAATAGAATCTGTATCTTTAAAGCCACCTTGGAGAAATTTACTATAATACTCCCGGAAAACTAGACCAAAAAATTGTAGCAAATAAGATAGAATAACCTTTAGAAAAAGAGGTCTATCTAATGACGAAAGTACGTAAGCGTCACAATGCTGAATTTAAAAGCAAAGTCGCCGTTGAAGCCATCAAAGAACACAAGACCCTCAACGAGTTAACCGCAGAATATGGG
>NZ_FUGD01000141.1 GCF_900162815.1 Psychrobacter pasteurii
TATTATCAGTTATATCGAGCTGTACTACAATCAGACGAGGATTCAAAAGGGTTTGGGCTATCAATCGCCAAGACAGGTGTGGTTTGATTATTATCGTCAAGCTGCGTAATTAAAATCTCCCAAGTTTATGTATACGGATTTGACGGCAGGGGTCAATAGTTTAAAACTTTTATATTTACGTGCGTTAGGACGTTACCTAGAAAAAATAAAAAACTTACACTGATTAAATTATTATGATTAAGTTTACTATTACCCTCGTCTTCTAAGTGTGGTTAGACCTTTGCCAAAATAGCTTAGTAGTAATAACAAGGTTATTATTATCAAGATAGGATAATTTCCCATAAGCATAAAGGGCGTGTTACCAACCCGTGCCTGTATCTCACCACGTAGTACAGTACGCTCAAACTGCGGTGCGCGTTTTACAATACGACCTTTATGGTTAATGATAGCGGTAACACCAGTATTGGTCGCTCGAATAAACCAGCGCCCGTTCTCAAGCGCGCGCATTTGTACCATTTGCAAATGTTGCAATGGTCCTGCTGAAGTGCCAAACCAGGCATCGTTAGAGACGGTCAACAAAAATTCAGTATCGATGGCATTTTTACGCGTGGTATCTGGATAAGCTACCTCATAACAGATAGCCGTCCCTATATTGTGTCCACGCACCTTTAGAGGTGACTGCTGATCACTACCACGACTATAGTTCTTAATATCCTGACTACCGGCCAAACTTGGGAAAATATCGAGCACGCCTTCAAATGGAATATACTCTCCAAAAGGCACTAGACGCTGCTTCTTGTATAGGCCTTCCGCTTCTACACCTCGAGCAATCACGCTATTGTAAAATGGGGGATACTTATCCGTACTGGCATTGAATGCCGCTTTATCCTTATAAGGGATACCAGTTATCCATGTCGTATTGGTCGCATTAGCCATTTCTATCATTTCACTAATAAAGCCCGCAGCCTCATCCTGAAACATAGGAATAGATGATTCAGGCCACACCACAACATCACGTCCCCACTCAGTGCGTGTTAACTTCGCATAAATCTTTAGCGTTTCTACTTGATACTTAGTCAGCCACTTTATATCTTGTGAAATATTACCTTGAATCAATGACACTGACAGATCAGGTGTGCCCTTAGGTTTTGTCCATTGCGGATTGACCAGCCATAATGATGTGCTAATGGCTAATAACAGTACAGAAACGATGGCATAACTACTGCGCCGAAGCAGTAGCTCTACTAAACTTGCAGCCAATAGTATGGCAACAAAAGAGACGGAAAAAACACCAGCAACGGGTGCTAAGGACGATAACCAATACTCTTCAGTAAATGCATAACCAACAAACAGCCACGGAAAGCCTGTGAATAACCAAGTTTTTAACCATTCTTGTAGCACCCAAAGAGCAGCAAATGAAAAGGGTTGTTTGCCTACCATACGGTTAAAGACTAGTGCTAACAATCCATGAAATAGTCCCATACCGAGACCCATCAATGCAATCATAATCAATGCGAGCCACGTTGGTGTATCGCTATAATCATGGATAGCAGTATAGAGCCAAAAGCCGCCGACGCACCATAGCCCCATACCGTAAGCTTCACCGATAATAAAAGCGCGACGACCACTCATACTTGTCACCAACAGCGCATATAAAATCGCTGGTGATACTATTGCTAGCGGCCAAAACCCATAAGGCGCTAGCGAAAATAAAAAAATAGCTCCTGCAAGCCATGCTGCTACTAGCGTAAGCGATAGCGGTAATTGATTTAAGTGAGTACTCAAACGCTTTTGTAGATTAATAGTAGACAAACGCATCGCAAATTATCCAAAATTATGAGCCTTGAATTTTTAATCAAAATCCAAAACTTAGATAGAGCCGTTAATACTACAGGCAGTATTTTAAAATAAAAACTGCTTATGATACCAGCCTGCACTGCTCAATGGATGAATTTATGTACTCCGTTTAATGGGTTATTATGCTACATTACCAAACGATATGAAGTGTTACTTGATCTTCTATAGCTCACAATACCTACAGTACATGAGAAAGCACTATGCCCCCCTTAAAAATAAAATCCAGTCTTATATGCAATCGTTATCTGTCTAAGGGGTTGCGTAGTACGTTATTATTACTGGCTGCCTCATCACTATTTGCTTGTAGCCAACCGAGTAGTGGCGTATCTGATGCAAGCACAACATCGGCATCAACTGAAGATGTTTTGGCTGTTCCAAAGACAGCTGAACCAAACGTTATAAATAATTCTATGATGACATCAGTAAGTAAACCAGACTTACTAAAAAACGTATCAGCCACTGTCTATAAAGATGCCAATTGCGGCTGCTGTAAAGAATGGATAAGTCATGCAGAAGATAATGGTCTAAGTGCAACCGCGCAAGATGTTGCGGACTTAGCCGTATTTAAAGAGCGCTACAGCGTTCCAAATGAAATGCGTTCTTGCCATACTGTAGTCACTACGGATGGTTACGTCTTTGAAGGTCATGTACCCGCTAAATATATGGCGCAGTTTTTAGAAAATCCGCCAGTACAAGCTATGGGTCTTGCCGTACCTGGCATGCCTATTGGTAGCCCAGGTATGGAGTATCAAAATAAATTCATGCCCTATCAGGTTATGCAGCTCAATAAAGACGGGACAACCCAAGTTTATGCTGATATTGAATCGGTAGAGCAGCAATTATAGTGTGTTAGCAGTTAAGAATACTTTGATTATAGTGTTAGCGTTAAAAGTAAATGAGGTAGGTATAAGACTGTTCTATTGCTTATAAAATGATTCTTCATCAAAAAATTCATTAGCTATTGCGACTTTAAAATTAAAAATAACTTTGAATTTGTAACTTTTGATGACAATGTAAGCGAATTTATCGGTTATTAACCCTTAAAATAGATAAATGACTAAGGGTTAATACAAGAATATACAGGATGTATCGAAACAATTACGTAATATTACATAAGCTAGTAGGGAATTAGCATCTATAT
>NZ_FUGD01000056.1 GCF_900162815.1 Psychrobacter pasteurii
CAGTCTGTCACTAACTTAGCTTTGGCCAATCGCTTTGAAATGCAGCCCAATGATATTGTCTATGTTGACCCTACTGGCTTAACCCGTTGGTCAAGATTTATTGGCGCCATTCTACCTTCTGCTTATGCTCTAGACAGGTTTAACTAGACAGCTGTAAGTTACAGAAATTCAGCAAGGTATAATTAAGAGGTGTTTTTATGTCATTTGAAAATATATTAGTAGTTTGCATTGGTAACATCTGTCGCAGTCCAATGGCAGAGGCTTTATTAAAACAGCGCTTTCCAAATAAAAACATCGATTCTGCTGGTGTGGGTGCTCTGGTGGGCCATGGAGCTGACGCCGCAGCAATTAAGGTAATGCAAGAAGAGCAAAATATTGATATCACTGATCATGTGGCAAAGCAGATTGATGAAGATCTGGCATTAAAAGCAGACCTGATCTTCACTATGTCTGATGGTCAGAATAAGTGGATTGAAGAACGTTGGCCTTTTTGCCGCGGTAAAACCTTTAAGCTCGGTCACTGGAGTGATAAAGACATTGCTGATCCCTATAAACATGAAATAAGTGCTTTCCAGACTGCCTATCAAGACATCGTAAAAGGTATAGATGATTGGCAAGATAAAATCAGTTAATATAATAGCTCCTTAAACCTATACATAAATCAGCCCCATTATTTAATAAGCAACTAAAAAATAGTGAAAAACCTATGAGTCAAACTGTGCCTACTTCTCCTGATAACAATGCCTTAAAAGAAGATAATGAAATCGATTTAATGGCATTATTAATGGCTTTACTGCGGGGCTGGAAAACCATATTAGCGGCTGCATTATTGGGTCTGCTATTAGGGGTCACCTATAGTCGTTATGTCCAACCTACCTATCAGACCGATGCCTTGTTGCAAATTGACGATAAGTCAAAAAGTATAGCTGCTCTAGGGGCTAATATATCCGAACTAGTAGGAACGGAATCCACACCAGCAGAAACAGAACGTGAACTCCTTAAATCACGCATGGTGTTGCAACCTGTTGTTGAGAAGTTACATCTGGATATCAAGCTCAGTAATCCAGAGGTCGGTACTTGGGATCGTATCTTACAGTCAAAGACCCCTACCCAGACCAGTACTGAGCAAGCAGTAACTCTAGAAACCCGTCATGGTAGAGCACAAATAGGTCGCTTTGAGGTCCCTCGTGCTTATGAAAATAGAGCATTTACTCTAGTGAAGACAACAACGGGCTTCACTTTAAGCCTGGAAATCAATGAAGAGGTTGTAGAGTACAAAGGCAATATTGGCACCCCAACCACTATTAATACCCCAGAAGGTGATATTGAAATAGCCGTAGAAGCTTTACCTGCAGATGGGAATCCCATAGCCATAACTAAGGTCTCTACTCCTAATGCCATCGATGCTTTGAATGGAGCATTAGGTGTGGCGGAACGTGGTAAACAAACAGGAATTATTCAGCTAACGTTAACTGGCGAAGATCAACAGCAAGTTAGCCGAGTATTGACCGATGTCATTGAATCTTATATGGCTCAAAACTTAGCACGAGGCTCTCAGCAAACCAGAACCACCATTGAGTTTATGGAATCACAGATTCCTCAGCTTAAGCAAAAGCTTGAACAATCAGAAGAAGCTTTTAACAGATTCCGTGAGCAGTATGGGACTATTGATGTTACTCAAGAAGCGGGAATTTTAATTAACGAAAGTGCAGCTATAGAAAAGCAAACTAGTGAGCTTAATCTAAAAAAAGCTGAATTATTGACTTACTATACCGAAGAGCATCCATTAGTTATTCAAATTAATGATCAACTTGCAGCTTTAAGTGAAAGAAGAAGTCAAATTAAAGACGGCATCTCCCGTTTGCCTGAAATGCAGCGTGAGTTCCTACAGTTATCTCAGGATACAGAGATTAACCGTGAGATTTACTTAACTATGCTCAAGAACTATCAGCAGCTAAAAATTGCTCAAGCCGGTGAGATTGGTTATGTGCGTGTGGTAGATTTACCTATTAATACCTATAAAGCTATTGCTCCTAAAAAAGCACAAATCTGGGCTATCTCTTCCTTGCTAGGCTTGCTATTAGGAAGCTTATTAGTACTTATTAAGAGCTTATTACGTAACCCAGTTAAAGACCCAGAGCATTTAGAAGCTAAGACTGGTGTTCCTGTTATTGCCACTATTCCACGCTCTAAGTCTTCCTTCAATTTAAGTAAGAAGAAAAGCAATAACCGTAGCCTATTGGCCATGGTGGATCATGAAAGTCTTAGCTACGAAGCCATCAAGAGCTTACGTACCTCACTAATGTTCTCTATGCCCAAGCTAACCAAAGCGGCTCAAGGTAGTATTGAAAGCGATACCGGCATGGTACAACATGGTAAAGTCATCGTTATTACCGGTGAAGCCCCAGGCATTGGTAAGTCTTTTATCTCCTCTAACTTAGCTGAAACCTTCTCACAGTTAAATAAGAAAGTATTAATTGTAGATGGCGATATGCGCCGAGGGGAGCTGCATAAAATCTTTAGTATCCCTAATAATGTTGGCTTGGGTGATTATTTGACGGCTACTGAAGAGGCCTTAAATAATCACATCCACCCTACCCCTTTTGATTTTATTGACTTTATGCCACGCGGCGAACACCCTAATAATCCAGCCTCTTTACTTGCCGGTAAGAGATTTAGAAAAATGATGGCTGAGTTAGTGACTATCTATGATATCATTATTATTGATACGCCACCAATCTTAGCCGTATCGGATGCTATTATTACTGCCAAATATGCCGATAAAGTGTTGATGGTAACTCGTTTCAATCAGTCTATTGAAGGTCAGGTAGCTTATGCAGTGAAACAGATGGACAAGGGCGGCGTCACTGTAGACGGTATTGTATTAAACGATATGGTACAAGGCATCACCAGTAAGTATAACTACCATTACAGTTATGCTTATGGTAACTCGAAAGACTAACTATAGTACTACTAGATCCTACCCCTGCTAATTTAGCCTTATAGCAAATATAACAGTGATATAGCCATGCAACACAAAGATAAAGATAGTCGTACTAAACAAGAATCTGATTTCAGTACAATCCATAACGATTCTGTACCTACTAAACTTAGTGCTTTAGCAGAAGGACTATTAGAGTTACCGCGACCGATAAAACAAGCTATTTTATTGGTCGGCGACTATATCGTCTCAATTGTTTGTTTGTTTTTGGCCTTATCGCTGCGTCAAGGGGTGCTTGATGTCAATGCCAGTCCTTTATTAGTCTCTCTATATGCACTAGTACCCATTTTAGGCTTATATGTGGTCGGATTCTACCGCGGTGTAACTCGTATCTTCTTTGATACCGATATGCGCCGTGTCCTTAAGCTATTTGTCATCATTCTAATTATCTTCACTGTTGTCTACCTATTTGACTTTATTACCAGCATCCCACGTTCAGTTCCGCTGCTTTACTTATTTATGCTGTTTATCTGGTTGTGGGGTAGCCGACTATTTTTACGAGACTTATTACTGCGCTTACAAGGTAAGCCCGTTTATCAAGACTTAAGTAAAACCACAATTAAGCGTGACAATGTACTTATTTATGGTGCAGGCGCCTCAGGTACTACCCTGTTAGAAGCACTACAAGACTCACCTCATTACCAGGTGGCGGCTTTTATCGATGATGACAGTCGCTTGACTGGGGGTCATATCTTAAATAATAAAATATACCCAGCTACAGAAATTGATAGCTTAGTTGAAGAGTTGAAAATTGCTCAGGTATTCTTGGCAATGCCTTCGGTTAATCGCCAGCGTCGCCGTGAAATTATCAACGATTTAACCAATCTCTCTGTAAAAATTAAAGAGCTGCCTAGCCTGCAAGATATTGCTGAAGGTAAAGTTACGGTCAGCACCATGCGTCGGGTAGATATCTTGGATGTGCTAGACCGTCAAACGGTTGATCCTGACCCTGTGCTATTGGCCAAGAATATTGAAGGCAAAAATGTATTAGTCACGGGTGCTGGTGGTTCAATAGGTAGTGAGCTGTGTCGCCAAATTATAAAAAACAAGCCTAAATGCTTGGTGCTATATGAGCTATCTGAATACGCCCTCTATGCCATTCATCAAGACTTATTGGCTTGGCAGGCCGCTAACCCAGTAGGCAGTGATAACTCTGACACACAAATTATCGCTTTACTTGGTAATGTAAATAACCAACAAAAATTAAACATGGTCTTTACCAAACACGCTATCGATACCGTGTATCATGCAGCTGCCTATAAGCATGTGCCTATCGTGGAATATAATCCTTTTGAAGGTGTCATAAATAATGCCAAAGGTACTTATCACTGTGTAAAAGCTGCAGTAGAAACAAATGTGGAAACTTTTGTGTTGATATCAACCGACAAAGCGGTACGCCCTACTAATATTATGGGTGCCTCTAAACGTTTAGCGGAGTTGGTATGCCAGGGCTTTAGTAATCAGCACCCTAAGACAAAAATTAGCATGGTACGTTTTGGTAATGTATTGGGCTCCTCAGGTTCTGTAGTTCCTCTATTTACGAAGCAAATAGCCAAAGGGGGTCCTATTACTGTAACCCACCCTGAGGTGACTCGCTACTTTATGACCATCCCAGAAGCAGCTAACTTGGTCATTCAAGCTGGAGCGATGGCACAAGGCGGTGAAGTTTTCGTACTAGATATGGGAAAACCTGTAAAAATTGTTGATCTGGCGCACCGCATGATTCATTTAAGTGGCTATGAAGTTAAAGATGAGAATAACCCTGCTGGTGATATCGAGATAGTCTTTAGTGGTCTACGTCCAGGCGAGAAGCTTTATGAAGAGCTAATCATTGGGGATGATAATATTGAAGCCACTCAGCATTCTTTAATTATGCAAGCACGTGAGCACAGCTTCGAGTTGACTGATATTGAAAGTACTTTATCTGAATTAGCGTCTAGAGCCCAATACCATGATGTAGACTGGTTAAAACAGCAGTTTACCTATTATGTAGAAGGCTATACGCCAGAATCTAATCTAAATT
>NZ_FUGD01000144.1 GCF_900162815.1 Psychrobacter pasteurii
TAATACAAATGCCCGTCTCTCCTCAGGCACAAAAGAAAAATCCAAACCTACCTGCTACTTGGCAAGCTCGATTAATTGAGTGTCGTTATGAGGGTAAGATAAGACGATACATCACCTCTTTAATAGATGATAAACGCTTTACTAAGGATAAAGTGGCACAGCTGTATTTGCAGCGCTGGGAGATTGAGATGGCGTATCGAGAGATTAAGTCTGATCTACAGCAGGACTGTTATTAAGAGGGGCTGTCCTAGATAACTAGTTCAAACCCTGTCTAACCCATTTTTTTAATTGCAATAATTGCGACTTTGGGTCACTGTGATTAAATCGCCACTCACACTCCTTTAAATAGAGGTGAAAGTGCTCTTTTGGAACACCGTTAAACTTACGTAAATGCCGTTTAGCTTGGTTCCAGAAGTTCTCTATGCCGTTAATATGGTTCTTATCATTAACAAAGGTTTTAGAGTGGTTTATACGATAATGAGTAAATTCACTGACATCTAATGCGTTGTAACTTTTAAATGAGTCAGTGTAAACAATGCTATCAGGCTTCACCTTTTCTCTTATGATTGGTATCAAGGTATCTGCTTTAGCATTGGGTATAATACAGGCGTAAACCTTGCCATTACGCTTTAATAAGCCAAACACGGGGACTTTACTACCAGCACCTCGTCCTCGCTTGCCTTTACGGGTTCCGCCAAAGTATGATTCGTCTACTTCGATTTCACCTTCGAATAAACCAGGCTCTTGGCTATTCTCGTAAATAAGCATTCTTAGTCTATGAAAGTAATAACTGGCTGTGGCTGTGGTTTTGTTAACACCGACTAAGCTTGCTGCTGTTCTTGCTGTAGAACCTGCAACAAATAGTTCGATTAGTCTGGTTTGTTTATACCAACTTAGTTTACTCTTTCTCATGGTACTATCCTAAATAATTTTACTTATCTAGGACAGCCCCAAAGTTCGTCTTTGGTCAGCAAGTGACCGCAATTAGAGCAAGTTTTAGAGGATGGAAACCATCTATCTAACTCTTTGATAGTTTTACCGTATTGATTAGCCTTATAAACAAGCTGACGCTTAAACTCATAAAAGCCTAAATCGCTAATAGCACGACTTAGCTTACGATTTTGCATCATGCCTCTGGTGTTTAGGTTTTCAATCGCAATAACGTCATACTCATTCACCAAGCCAGTAGTAAGCTTATGTAGAGCGTCTTTACGGATATTACTAATTTGCAGGTGCAATCGTGATAGCTTGGCTTTCGCTTTAGCACGATTATTACTGCCTTTTTGTTTACGGCTTAATTGACGACTCAGCCTTTTAAGCTTTTTAAGTTTCGTCTTAAGTGGCTTGGGTGCCTTGACCTTAGTACCGTCTGATAGAGTGATTAAGTCAGTAATACCTAAGTCTACACCAGTTTGCTTACCTGTGTGTCTGCCTGTCTTTTTGGCAAGGTTTACAGCATCTATTTCAACTGCAACAGAGACAAACCATCTCCCACCTCGACTAAAGATTTTAGCTGAGAGTATTTTGCCGTCAAAGCGCAAGGCTTCACGCATACGAACCCAACCTAGGTTTGGTATGCGAATCTGTCTGCCTTT
>NZ_FUGD01000113.1 GCF_900162815.1 Psychrobacter pasteurii
GATTTACAACGATCTCATAGGCCTTCAAGAGGGTTTAGTCGATAAAACACCTTTGGCTAAGAGAAATATGAGTGAATTTTAGATCCAGATAATCATCATAACCTTTGGTTATTTGAGGGTTTTTCTTGTTGTTTTTTTATTTTAAAACAATAAGTCTCTTTTAAGTTCCTTTTATTTTCGTTCGTTTGAGTTATCCACAGGCAAAAACAGGGTTTACCCTTATTTTATAATTATTTTTAAAAGACTTATTTTAGACCCCACGCAAATGTAGGTTATACAAGGGGTTGCTGGAACTAAATGGGACGTATTGACGCACATTCTTAGCTTAAATGGGACGTATTGACGCACAAATGGGACGTATTGACGCACAAATGGGACTTGTATAAAATAGAAGTCCTAATTGTAAACGGAGCAGTAGAGATGGAAAGCAATGCGATTTTAGATAAGCCGAACAGATACCCCAAAATGTCAAATGATTTGTTGAAAGCAGCTCATCAGTCAGGTTTGCACGAAATGAAATTGATTGTATTGGCGGCAAGCAAACTACCGCAAAGCGCTGACGCTGCTGATTTTGATGCTCTAGCACCCATATACATTACTAAAGATGATGCGTTATCTATTGGTTTTAATGCGAAAAATGTCGCTCGTGATTTACGCACTGCTTGTAGCAACTTACGAAGCAGAGAGATTGTAATACCTACCCCTTTTGGTGATAAGGTGACAGGCTGGGTATATAACTTGTTATTTTTCAAAACCGAAATATTTAGAAAGCTTAAAGAGCGATACCCTGACAGCAGACATGATGATGAGTTTATAGAACAGCTTCGATTGCATAATCTAATTGATACTCTGCCATTTGTAATGAAATCTGACGAAAATCTAATGGCTCGTGTGATTATGCATCCTGATGTCGTGCCGTTCTTGTTTCAGTTGAAAAATAACTATACTCAAATAGACCTATTCGAACTTGCAAAGCTTACCGATAGTGTCTATAGCTTGCGTATATTTTTGCTGATGATGCAATGGAAATCATCAGGAAAAGTATATAAACAACTAGATGAATTAAGAAGAGAGTTTCGATTATTAGATAAATACGAAAATACGAAAGACTTACGCAGACGTGTCATAGATATGGCAGTCAACGAAATAAACGAAAAGACAATATATAAAGTATCTTACGAACTAAAAAAAACTGGACGCAAATATACGCATTTGGAGCTGAAATTCACAGAAAAAGGGCAGCCGAAAAACGTAACGCCTGCCCGTGACCCAGACACTATTAATATGTTCACCAATTATACTGATAAGCAACTGGCAAGAGCAGTGCATAGTAAGAAATTTATGGCAGATTATAACGGCCTAATAGCAGCTCAGAACCCCGCTAACCAATCAAGTGGCGCTTGGATTAGTCACATGGTTGAATGGGTTAAAAAAGATCCTGAGCGCTTTACTAAGCGTCCTGTGCAAGAATATTTGGATGATGAGCAAGCGCCTAGATTCTGAACTTGCTTCACCCTGGCGTAGGCGGCTTAAAATGAAGTTAATTTAATAATAGGCTATTAGCCTATTATTAACTGAAGAAGCAAAAAAAATGGTAATCCAGTAACTGTAGGTCCTAGTCTAAAAAAGTTCGCTATGGCTACCTAATCTATGCAATAGCACGTCATTGCCTCGGATTTCATAGATCAACACTAAATCAGGCTTGATATGGCAATCTCGACAACTCGACCAATTGCCCGTCAGAGCATGATCTTTATACTTTTCTGGCAAGGGTTGGTCTTTGACTAAACAATTAAGTACTTCCGCCCATGCAGGTGTTAAGAGTTCAAGATGGTGTTTTTTAGCATCTCTTTTAAGCTGTTTAGTGGGATATACTTTTCTAGCCATTCTCACTTTCTACCAACACATCAGTTAACTCATCTGCATGGTAGCCAGTAAGCTTACCTGTTTCGTAGTCTTCACGGCCTTCAATAATTGCTTTAGCTGTTTCAGCATTAGGGATGCAACTTGCCCAATTAAGAGATAGGGGTATGGTTTTGGTATGCGCAATCTCATTTAAAAACATACGCACCGCTTGAGTTGGTGTTAACCCATATTGCTCAATAACGGAGTAAGCACTTGCCTTTAAATCGTCATCAAGGCGCATATTAAAATTACTTTGACTCATAGCAATAACCTTATGTAATGTTGTTAGCATTACATTGTATATCATTTAGCTGTTAATAAAGTAGATGTTGTTTATCTTTACCTAATGCTTTTTGTTGCTATTATTTAAATTAATAGGTTAATAACCTATTAATTTAAATAATAGCACTTCTACTGCTACTGCCCTCCACGGCATGCTCTTAAATAGGCCCAATAGTTACCACCAGCGCCACTTTTTTACTTTTTGAGTTATTGGTTCAGTAGTATTTACTTCCTGAGCAGGATGGACCGTTTCAGCCTTAGTTACATTATCGTCTGTGTTGCCTGACTGTTGTTCATCTTCTGTTGGTTTATGAGGATCCATACCAATCAACCTGCTTTGTACAAGCTCCTGTATACTCATATTAGCTTTGCTCAGATTGTCATTTAATAGCTCAATCTGGCGTTGATAATGCGTAACTTGTTGTCGGCAATCCTTATTGACTAATTCTTGTTTTTGCAGCGACTCTTCTAAGTGCTTGTTTTTTAACTGTTCTAGCTCTAATTGATGCTGTAATTCAGCTGTGCTTTCAGGTGTCATGCTTGACGACAAACTCTGTATACCACTGACTGAATCTACACGTTTAGTTTGCTTAGGCTCTCCAAATGCTCTAAACATTTCAGCAGTATCAATCATCTTGTTAGAGTCTCTAGAAAGCTTACCATTATTGATGTTGTTATAAATGGTGTTCCTAGTAATACCCCACTGTTTAGCCGCGTCCGTAACTGTTAATTTCAAGTGTCACTCCCTGCTAAATTGCTTTTTTTGAGCGTTCAATCATTGAACATTATTACACGTTTGACTTAGAGTGTATATTTTCAGGATACCCTTTACTTGAGAGGCATGTGATTTGTTGCAGATATGGGAGGATAGTACTTCGTGAAGTGACAGTTTGAGGGTTTAATAAACGCAAACACCTAAAATAGTCTGTTATAAGTGGTTTTATTATAACGGTCTATTTTAGGTGGTCTATTAATATTTTATAAGGCGTTTTTAGGTGGTTCCGCTAGGGTATACCTTGTTTTTCATACTAGCAAGTATTCGTTAGGTTTGATATTCAGTAAGTAGAAAATCGACTGCCGCCGCCGCATGAATGGCTGTAGTATCAAATATTGGAATAGTACTATCTTCTTTACTAACAAGTAAACCAATCTCAGTACAACCTAATATCACACCTTCTGCTCCCTTCATTTCTAAATCTTTAATGACTTGACTGTAGTACTGACGTGAACTATCAAGCAATTGACCTTGGCATAGCTCATCATAAATGATCCGATGTATCTCTGTTCGTTGCGCTTCATCAGGTATCATCACGGTTAAACCAGCATCAATTAAACGTTGCTTATAGAAATCTTGGGTCATCGTAAAATTAGTCCCTAGTAACGCAATGTTTTTTAAACCTTTTTGAGTAATAACTTTTGCTGTAGCATCAGCAATATGAATTAATGGTAAACCTGTAGCATTTGCTACATTCTCTGCAACTTTATGCATTGTATTAGTGGCTATCATCAACCCTTGCGCGCCAGCGGCTTTCAGTTGTAGACCGCTATCAGCTAATATAGTGCCCATTTCTTCCCACGCATCTTTTGCTTGTAAGCTGCTAATAGTTGCAAAATTTAGACTACGAATTATTAGGTCGGCTGAATGTAATCCACCAAGTTTAGCTTTTATACCCTCATTGATTAGACGATAATAACTTTCGCTACTTTCCCAGCTCATGCCACCAATAATCCCTAAAGTATTTTGCTTCAATATTAGGTTCTGACTTTCATTAATTATCATGTACTGCTCCTTATATTTAATATCGAAAAGCTTACTCGATGTACATTGCTAAGTACACTAATAACACCTTATTAACTTAAGTCATTGGCTCTAATAGGCTACAGCTTAGTATTCAAATCCTCACTAGGATGCCAACCCCATACAGACTATCAAATGAAAAACCAATCTAAAAAAGTTGCATCAACACAAAAAACACCCATTTATACGAAATTTGGCATGAGGTAAGTAATAATATTAATTTTTAAAGCAAAAAATAACAGGCATTAGATATTAGAGTGCTTTTACCATTCTAATATCTGTTATTTTGGTGTCTTCATATAATTCTTCATTATATTGCCCATCAGACTCAAAACCAAATTTCTCATAGAAAGTGATTGCAGATAGATTAGTTTTTAACACCCATAAAGATAGCCTAGAACAGCTATTACATTGAGAAGCATCTATTAGGGCTGCGTCCATTAACTTAGTACCTATCCCTAAATTTTGGTATTGCGGTAGGAGATACAGAGTGCTTATTTCACATTCTTGATCTTTCTTAAAGTAAGAAATAAATCCTACAGAGGTATCCTCAGCATTATATGCTATCCATGTACTTACACCAGAGCTAGGTAATAACTTCTCCCACATGTTCACTTTTTGAGATAAGTTATTTTCCTTGTCTCTATACGTTTTAGGTAAAAGGTCCGAGTAAGTAGCATTCCAACTTTCAAAGTGTATATGAGCAATATCTGATACATCGTTCTGGTTTGCCTTCCGTATAAAAAACATGTCGCGCTCCATAGTTAAATATTATGGTAATACCACAGCGTAGCAAAATTCTTCATCTGAGGTCTCGTCTGATTGGTACGTAGATAAGGAAATATCTTGGCTGTCAGGATAATGTTTTAAAGTTAATTCGATTTTATCAATAATACAATCTTCCGAATCTGTCATCTTTCCGTTGTACACAGCTTGTTTAAAGCTCTCACCTTCATGTAGCGTAATTTTATACTTACTTTCTATTTCTCGTAGTTTTGAAAAAATACTCATATTTGATCCGTTTTTAATATGATTTAGATAATCATTATATAGGCTTTTGCATCCTGCAATAAGCCTACATTTCGATGCCTGCATATTGCACTAAACGAGTACAGTTAAATTGATACCACTAGCCTACAGATTAGGATTCAAGGCCTCACTAGGGAACCAGGTTACTTCCATAAAGCATGTTTCGAGCTTCCCATAAACTATAAGATGCAGCACATTTATGGCATAGACTCAATCGCAGATAATAAATTGGATAGCGTGACTAAAAACTTACTTTTATCAGCTTTAGTGCTGTAGCCACCATTTTTTCCACCTTTATATAAATAAGCCTCTATCTACATCGTCGTAATCCTACCCGAAATGAATTCCACTTTAACGGGATGGCCAACCAATTCAGTTAGCTCAGCCTCAATGCGTTTTCGCTCTGCTTCATCCGGTGTTTTGGTGTAGATACTCACGTTAATGGTATTACTCGCTGGACTATAGCCTATTAGTTGAGTATCCGGATAACGTCTAAATATCTCAGGGCTAGCCTTTTCTTGTAAAGCCAGTATCTGTGGCTGCGTGGCATCACTACTGGGCTTAATATAAATTGGGAACGAGTAATATTGGTAATCTTTGTGCTTAAATTGATAAACATATTTTAAGGGTTCGGCTTGGACCGTTTTTAAGGTGATAAAATTTACGCTGTATTCATTGGGGTTATTGTTGTCATAATAAATGCCTGCTATAGCCTCCCCTAATTCTAGTGCGACCGCCTCAATTAGGGGTGCACTGATTCCTTGCAATATCAAGCGACGCTGCGCCTCTTCAATAGACACATTAAATTCTTTGGCATAAAAATCCGCTGCCGAACCCGCGGTAGACTCTGACTCGCTTAAGAGAAAAAATATATCGGTGGTTAACGGCTCATCTTCATACAGTTGATCGGCTGTGGCTTCTATCTTCTGCCAATCAACCGTAATAATGGGGGTTTGAATATTAGACGCTTGGATAGTAGCGCTTTGCTGTACAGGAGCTGGGGACGCCAATGTTGGGTTAATTTGCGCGGTATGGCTGCTAATTTTAGTCAAGGATGCTGTATTTGCACAACTCGCTAAAAATACGCCAGAACTGAAGACTAAAATTCCCTTTGGCACTATCTTATTCATATTCCTGCCTTATTTTTAATGATTTTAAGCATTTATTTAATCTTATATTAACACATCAAGTGCAATGCTAATTTTAACCTTTGGAGGGTGAGAGCAACATTTAGTGTATAGGAATAAATACTAAACCCTCCCTCCCACGCCTTTAAACTTCTCAACAAAAGCCGACATCTTCTGAAAATACATTATCCACGATAACCGTCATCATGGGGAGGAAATGCATCAACCTGCGGATCTGAGAATAACTCACGGATGTCATTATCCGTATATTCCGTATCATCAGGTTGCTTATGTTGTCCATGCTCCTGCTCAGCTGGCTGATCATTAGCTTTAACTGCCTCTTCATCTAGGCCAATATCGCCCCCCAAGCTTTTCACCATACTTGCAAACAACTCTTTGTCTGACTTTCTGGTTAAAAATTGTGGGAAGTTTTTCGCAAAGTAGTTTTGAATAAATTTTTCATCCTCACTCTCTCCTGCTAACACCTGTCCTAAAAAAGCGCCCATCAATATTTTTTGTTTGTTTAATCGCTTATCGAGCTTTACTTGCTGCAGCTTTGCTTTACGCTTTAACTCCTCTAAGCGTTGACGCTCTTTTAACTCATTGGCTTCTTGATTATCGAAAATAGATCCTGACATAATCACAACTCCTTTTATTAATGTTAACCTAGCATAGCAAGGCGCTAGGCATCATTCAATAATCCATGCTACTCTTTAAGATAGAATAATCATAAATCTTATACATTTTATTTTAATGGGTGATTGTTGCGTCCCCCTGACTAAGGGCGAAGTAACGACTCAGTTTTTAATTTATCCACTACGTTACTACATTAAAAACTGAATCGCCCTTCGTTGGGGACACCCCAAACCCCGCACACCACGAAAAGATGTGGTGTGCAAAACCTTTAACCTAAGGCAAGCTATTATGACTATGGTGCATATTGCTACTAAAGCAATTTCTAGAAAAGCAGGACAGTCCGCTGTGGCCTGTGCCGCATATCGCGCTGGTGATGTTTTAGAGGATGCTAAGTATGGCAAGGTTCATGATTACTCTAAAAAGGATGGGGTAATGAGCAGTGATATTGTGATGCCTGCTTCGTTAAAAGGATTGGATGTCAAGATTGATCGCGAGATGCTTTGGAATACTGCCGAAGCATTTGAGGTGCGTTCTGATAGCCGTGTGGCGCGTGAGTGGTTGATTAATTTGCCTTATGAGCTACCTGAAGATGAGCGTCATGCCCTTGCTCTAGAGTTTGCACAGAAGCTGTGTGATGACATGAATGTGATTGCCGATGTGTGTCTGCATCGCCCTGTGATGAAGCTGCCCTTTGATCCTAATGCTAAGCCCAGCTCTAAGCGGCTGCGTGAAGGGGAGCAAAACCCTGACCCTCGTAATTTTCATGCCCATATTATGGTGACGACGCGCGCGCCAGTGATTGGGCCGGATGGTAAGTTGGCATTTGACCCTAAATTTAAAATCCCTTTTGAGTGGTCTAATAAAAAGCGTAAACAAAATGACCTCCCCTCCTCAAGGGAGGAGATTAAGCGTATTCGTAAGCTTTGGGTGGACACTGCCAATCAAAGACTTAAACATCGTAATTTACCGCTTATGGATGAGCGTAGTTATAAGGACCAAGGACTTGATCAGCAGCCCACCATTAAGATGGGGGTTGAGGCGACCGCGATGGAGCGCCGAGGTATTGCTACCGAAAAGGGAGAGACTAACCGTAAGATTCGAGCACGCAATCACGCTGTGTTAGAGCAAAGGAGAGAATATGAGCGACGAATTCAACAATATCGAGACGGACTTGCTTGGGCAACTAAGCAAAATGAGAGATTATCTGGACTCATTGCAGACACAGAACGACGAGCTGAAAGCACAAAACAGCACATTGCATACTGCAATGAACAACGTAGTCGAGCAGCAGATCGAGCTGATAGCACAAAACGATGCATTGAAGACGCAAAATCAGGCACTGCTTGGGCAACTAAGCGATGCGAAAACTTACCAAGCTGGATTAATGACGCAGACAAAAGAAACCATGAAGCACAACAAAGAATTGATGTCTCAAAACGCTGGGTTACGGCAAACTCAAAAAGAGCTACAGACAGCGAATCAATCGCTCAGAGCATCCATCAAGACGCTACAAAGCGAGCAAGACCTGCCCCAACCCCGTTCGATGACAAAGCACGACGAGCAAGAGCTGCTCGACTTGATCAGCAGCAAAGACGAATTGATAGAGAAACTAGAAGAGCAACTTATGAAGATAAGAGAAGATCTGAACGTGCTGAACAGCTTAAGCTAATACTTGCTCATAAATTACTCACGGCCACCCAACCCGATAATTGTTTGAGATCTGGCTGGAATGAGGACCCTAATGATTACCCTGATAAATATGACTATAGACAAATTGAGGTGATTAAAGACTTTGTGACATCACTTAATCTTCAAAGTAAGGATTTTAGAGACAATTTGATAGCGGTTAAAAACAAGATTGATGAGCGCTTTATTACCAACAACAAGGACCTTATCCACCTGGTTAATCATCCTAAGCAGGAGCGTGAGCAGTATAACGAGCGTTTAACGGCGTGGTTTGAATTTAAAGAAGATATTGACCAAAAAAGAGCCGATTTCAACCAAAGCATTATTCCTAAATTAGGCGGTAGCGCCGGAGAGGTGGGTAGTATGACCCGAGATATCATTTCATCATTTGACTACATTCGAGGGTTAGATCAGTTTATTTCTGATGACAAACAAACCATAGAGGCCAGAGAATTAGCTAAATCTCATAGATCAGATACGCTAAATAGAACCTGCCTTCAATTCAAGCATGCCTACTCTGATGTGGCCAAACTGCCTAGTGGTCAGCGAGAGAGTTATATAAACGCTCTAAATTCGACCGTAGAGGTGTTTAAAAATATTTATGGTAGTCAGTTACCAGATGAACAAAATA
>NZ_FUGD01000145.1 GCF_900162815.1 Psychrobacter pasteurii
ATGATAGAGATATCAATGCTGCTAAGAACATCCTTGCGGTCGGGCTTGACCGTCTAGCTGTAGGAATCCCCTCGGTTTAGCGAGGGGAGGAAGTCAAAACACCCCGAAACAAAAAGAAATATTATTAACTTTATATTTAATTTAATGGTTATAGGTAAAGCAGTTATTGACAAATGGATTTTTATATACCTTGCTGAAAATGAGAAGAACTAACAGCCATACAATCAAAGGCCATAAAAAAGACCCTCTAACTTTTAAGTAGAGGGTCTTAATGGGATACAAGCAGGTTATAAACTTACTGGAACTTAGAACTTAGCCCGTTTACTCGGCTAGATTCTAAAAGCAGGGAAGCGGCTATTAATAACACTTTCTGCTTCGATTAAATTCATAATCTCATCAGCGATGTTTTCAGAAAGTTCTAAGTTGGTTGAGAAACCAACGCAAGAAGAGTTGATTTCACCCAAGACATAAACATCGTTGCCTTGATCATCGGTATCTAAAATAAAGTCTGCAGTCCACAATAAGGGCAACGCATAGCCTCCCAGACGGGCTTGTAGCATTGGGATACTGGCTTCAACCTCATCCACCATTTCTTGCCACTGTTCAGGCTTATCATAGCGATAGGTTGCGCCTGAGAATAAAGTGGCTGAGAAGGCATCGGCAGAGTCATCAGGTTTTTTATGCACCACAGATACGGCCTTATCACGGAGCATTAAGACACGGATTTCACCTTCTTTAATACGTGGCAAAAACGGCATGTCCAAAATAAGTCCACTGTCGCCTTCTAAGTACTGATAACAAAACTCGATGAACTCACCCATTGTTTTTTCTTCAACATGGTTATCACGAGCTTCAGTCAATCTTAATACGGCATCTTCTGGAATCTCAGCGACGTCTTTATATTTTTTGGGCTCTTTTAACTGTACTCGCCAGATGCCTTCGCCAGTTGAACCGCGGTTTTGCTTTAACACACGTTCACCACGAGCTAGAGTTTGAGGAAACTGATGTTTTAGCTCATCGTATTCATAGTAGCAATACACATCTTCAGGTACCAAAGCAGTCCCTTTTAGACGCTCGACCACATTTTTTGCGCCATAGTTAATCATAACGTCAGGATGTGGCAGGCCTTTCACCCCTTGATGTACCAACTCACGTAGCATTTGGAAGTAGCCGGTTTCGTCCTTTAAGTTACCTGGATTGATACGGCTGACATAGGCATCGGCTTTATCGATGGTATAACGGTAAATTTCACCGCGGTTTTCATCACTATAAAAAATAACTTCGGCAGTCCAACCCCGAGCTTTTAGGGATTCGACAATAGGGTAAGTATCACGGCGGTAGCCATATTTGCTCTTATCAGAGCCACCACGAGCCTCAAAAATAACAACGTGTTTTTTCATACTAAAATCTCTATTAATGCCAATAATTAACTAGGGGGTTAATAAGCTATTTGCTGATTAATGACTAAATCTATAAGTAGGTAACCGTACAACTGTGGCTAAGAATGGAATCTATAAGGTATTAGGGCAAAGCTTAGAAAGGGGATAATTCGGGGTTTGTTTTTTGGAAGGCGCAAGTCTATAGAAGAGTGAAGTAGAAAACAATACAGGGAGCTAACTTTTTTAGATTTTTTTCTCAGTTAATATTCGCAGTGTCCATAATCCCTACGCCCTCGGCTCTATCAGCAGTGGTTAAACAATAATAAACGGTTATGAACTTATGATGACAAAAAAGAGCGCAGCAAAAATAAACACAAGAATAAATAGAGGCCCGACAAGCAATAGGAGCTTATGGCAAAGCCTTTATATAGGTAACTTTAACCCCACTCTCAACTCTTTATAAGTTATTGATATTTAAAGGTTTATGACGGTAATACCTAACAACTAAATATTTTAAGCCCTTTAAAATCAAGGGTTAAGAAAAAAGAGTTGAGATTCGGGTAACTTTATATAGTTAAGAGGTCTTGATAAGGAATAAAATCCTTAGCTGTTGTTTTTAATATAACTGCTCACTAAGTCATTAAACTCGTCGGCTTTACCAATGTGAGGCCAGTGTCCCGCTTGGCTATAGAAATGGGCATCTGCTGTGGGCATGATATTTAATAGCTCAAGGCTGCGTGATAAAGGAACCACTTTATCATTCATGCCATGGATTAATAATACTGGGAGAGTAAGCTTGGCTAAGGCATCGAAGTCTAAAGCAAACTGATCACGGTCTCGATCTCGCGCGGCCAATAAGGTGGGTCTTAGCCCACCAGCTTGCTCTTTTAGGGCGGCTTGATAACGTAGATTGACTAAGGCATCGCACACCAAGTCATCATTGCAGATGTTCTTTTGTAAGTCTTGTTTAATATGAGCGGCTGACAGGGTGCTTTTTGGTTTGGTACCAGTGACAGGCTTTGGCTTATTTGTCTTTTTGGCGCCGCCGGTTCCAATAGATACCACGCCACAAATTCTTTCTGGGTGATCTAAAGCCAACTGTAAGGCTGTCCAGCCTCCTAGAGAACTACCGATTAGCCAAGCCTTTTCGATATTCAAAGCATCCATTAAGCGCAGAGTGTGGTCACCCCATTGTTTGATACCGTAGGTGCTGTCTGCTGCAGTGACCGTCTCGCCGTAGCCGATGGAGTCAAAGGCAATGGTCTGATAACTTTGACTCAAGTGAGGCATATTCTGCCACCAGGTAACGGCCGCTGACGTACCTGAACCTGATCCATGCAACATTAACAAAGGTATCCCTTCACCTTGGTCGTAGTAGTGAGTCAGCTCATTAGAGGCGGTCTGGATCCATTTATCTTCAAGATTAAAAAACTTATCGGTTTTAAACTCTGGAGGAGATAAGGTCATGAAGGGTCTCTGCTTTGATAGCCTAGTCGAGGAAAGTCATATTTTAGCTTAATTTGCAGCGGCTTAGGGCGCTTTTTTATTCACACTTTGTACTCACTTTTATTAAAAATCTATCTTCTAGGTAAATTCAGTTCCTTAAATAAATATAATACTCCCGGAAAACTAGACCAAAAAATTGTAGCAAATAAGATAGAATAACCTTTAGAAAAAGAGGTCTATCTAATGACAAAAGTACGTAAGCGTCACAATGCTGAATTTAAAAGCAAAGTCGCCGTTGAAGCCATCAAAGAACACAAAACTCTCAACGAGTTAACCGCAGAATATGGGGTTCATGCAACCCAAATCAGCAACTGGAAAAAGCAGGCTTTGGCAGTTATTCCTACTGCATTCAATACCAAACAGCAAGCCAACGAACAAGCCCAGCAAGCTATTATCGATGAATTACATAGGCAACTAGGGCAAGTCATCAGCGAAAGAGACTGGCTTAAAAAAAAGTCCTCACAGCTACCCTAAGCACTCGTAAACAACTGTTAGAACCTGATAAAAAGTATTTTAGTGTTCGTAAGCAATGTGAATTACTCGGTATCAACCGCTCAAGTCTGTACTATCAGGCAAAGCCCATCAGCGAGCTTGATATTACCCTGATGAACTTGCTTGACCAGCAGTACACCAAAACCCCATTTTATGGGGTTAAACGCATGACAGCGTATTTGAGACAACTAGGCTATCAAGTGGGAGAAAAGCGAGTTAGGCGCTTACTACGGCAAATGGGGCTAGACGCTATTTATCAGCATCCTAACACGAGTAAGCCTAACTCTGAGAATCAAGTTTACCCGTACTTGCTTAGGCATGTACCGATTAGCCGTTGTAATCAAGTGTGGAGTACTGATATAGTAAAATCACATAAAAAGTACTACACTATAAAAATGGCATACTCACAAGATTATAGACAATTAGCGTTACAGAAACTTGAAGAGGGCTACTCTATTAGAGAAACAGCCGAATACTTCAAGATAAGTACACGTACACTCCAAACTTGGAAAAAATCACCTGAAAGAAAAAGACGTGTTTTCAAGCCTTTGAAAATAGACACTGAGCTTCTTTTAAAAGACATTGAAGACTATCCAGATGCCTACCAATATGAGAGGGCTCAACGTCTTAAGTGTAGTACATCGGGTATATGTACTGCTTTAAAACGTTTAGGCATCACTCAAAAAAAAAGACACTAAATCATCCGAAAGCTGATAAACAGAAGCGTGTTGAATTTCTCGACCAACTCAAGCAGTTTGAAGCGACAGCGAGGCCAATTATTTATATAGACGAAAGTGGTTTTAAGTCTCATGATTACAGACCTTATGGCTACGCTAAAAAAGGGGAAAAGTGTTTTGGTAAGTACAACTGGCAGTTAAAGAATAAAACAAATGCTATTGGCGCTATTCACGATAATGAGCTATTCGCTGTTGGCTTATATGATTGTAGTATTAACAGTGATATTTTCCATAGTTGGGTTGAACAGTTATTACTCGTAGAGATACCCAGTAATAGCGTTATAGTGATGGATAATGCTACTTTTCATAAAAGACAAGAAACTAAAGAGCTTATTGAAGATGCGGGGCATACAATATTGTGGCTACCACCTTACAGTCCTGATCTGAATCCCATCGAAAAAGCAGGGGCTTGGGTTAAACAAAAACGTAAAGAATGGCAGCTCAATTGTGTCGATACTTTGTTTTTTTATCTTCTTTGGATTTGTGGTATTTTTAGTATGAACTGATTATATCACCTATATTCGCCTAGCCAAGGGCTTCGTATATTTGATGGCGGTGATAGATTGGTACAGTCGTTAGTCCTAGACTGGTCGCTATCTACCACGCTTGAGGCGGATTTCTGCGTGGATACGGTGAGCAGCTTATTGCACAATGGGTTACGCTGTGAGATTTTTAATACGGATCAAGGCTCTCAGTTTACCAGCCCAAGATTTACCAGACCGCTCATTGAGCAGGGTATTGCCATCAGTATGGATGGTCGCGGTAGGGCACTGGATAATATCTTTGTGGAAAGGCTTTGGCGGTCAGTGAAGTATGAATGCGTGTATTTGCGACAGTTTGAGACAGTCAGTCAGGCAAGAGCAGGTTTGAAAGAGTATTTCGAGTTTTACAATCATGAGCGTTTACATCAGTCGCTCGATTACCATACTCCTGCACAGGTTTATCTGGCTAACAATAGTTCGGATAATGAATCGTTTTATCAACCCAATTCTATCTTAATTTTATGATAATTTGGTCTAGACATTGGGGAGTACCTTAGACTATCATAGTATCGTCTCTCAAACTCAAAAGGCGACACATAACCAATCGTACTATGCAAACGTGTTTTGTTAAACCAATCGACCCATTCAAGAGTTGCTAATTCAACATCATTCACACCTTGCCACTGCTGTTTTAAATATTCAATCACCTCCGTTTTATAAAGCCCGTTAACCGTTTCAGCCAACGCATTATCATATGAATCACCCCCCCCTATGTCAGGATAGTTGTCACCCCTAACAATCAAGTAAAAGGGGGTAACAAGGAATAAAGATGTCCAGATACAGTGAAGAGAGAAAACAAGCTATATTAAGCAAGCTATCGCCGCCACATAACAGGGCAATCGCACTATAGAAAATAGCTGCTTTAAATTAGTCTATCTAAATAAAAGGTATTAAATAGTTAGAAACTATAACTAAAATATTTTTATATATCTCGTGTTTTTGTTATTTGTGACCGAAAATTGGTGATAACATCTGTAAAAGGTCAATAATTAATTAAAATGTAGCTAAAATCGATTTGTAGTGCGATTGCCCTGCGCCACATAACTTAAGTGTATCAGAAGTTGCAAGAAGTGAAGGCATAGGTGTACAAACCCTATATAATTGGCGTAATCAAGCTAGAGAACAAGGACAGCCCATGC
>NZ_FUGD01000036.1 GCF_900162815.1 Psychrobacter pasteurii
TGATATCTCAACGAGCCTCGTTTCCAGAGTTACTGACAACATCATAGATGACATCACAGCATGGCAGAACCGGCCATTAAGTAGCTTATATCCTATCGTCTATTTAGACTGCATTGTCGTTAAAGTACGTCAAGATAAGCAAATCATGAATAAAGCCATCTATCTGGCTTTAGGCGTCAACCTTGAAGGCAAAAAAGAGCTACTGGGTATGTGGTTATCGGAAAATGAAGGCGCTAAGTTCTGGCTAGGCGTTCTCACTGAACTACAAAACCGTGGGGTACAAGATATTCTTATTGCCTGTGTAGATGGCTTAAAAGGCTTTAGTGAGGCAATTAATACGGTATATCCAAACACGCAGGTTCAGCTATGTATTGTGCATATGGTACGTTACTCTATGAAGTTTGTACCATGGAAAGATAGGAGAAAAGTAGCTGCTGATTTAAAGGCGGTTTATGGCGCTGATACGCTTGAGCTGGCAGAGGCTAACCTTGAGCAGTTTAATGAGGTCTGGGGCGATAAATACCCGCATGTAGTTACCTCTTGGCACAATAATTGGGAGGGCTTAACGGTGTTCTTTGATTACCCGAAAGACATCAGAAAAGCCATTTATACGACCAATGCTATTGAATCATTAAATAGCGTGATTCGTACCGCTGTGATAAGCGTAAGGTATTCCCATCTGATCAAGCGGCGTTTAAGGTTGTTTATCTAGCAACTCAGCAGGCGTCTAAAAAGTGGTCGATGCCCATCCGTAACTGGACGTCTGCTCTTAATCGCTTTATGATTATGTTCGATGAGCGTGTTAGTAAGCATTTAATCTAAATTGCAGTTACACAGAATTCGGGATGGGCTCAATAAAGAGGGTTATCTCTTACCAATTGGTGGAGGTAAATATGGTGTTATTCCAGGTGCGGACTATCCTGATGTTACGTTGTACCTGCAAGCCTGTCATAACTATACTGGCGATATTGATGAAGCCGGTGCTAGGTATGGTTATAACGTAAAAGATTAGTTAGCCTAAAAATAAACAACACCCCATTACTGCAAAAGAGGAAACTGAGAAAGATTGGCATAAATGACGGTAGCGATAAGCACACTTAGGACACTAAACCACACAAAATAAACCCGAGAACTTGACCAAGTAACCTCCCAGTTAATCTTATCTTTTGCAGTGAGCCACTCCATCACGCTAATGGCTACCGTCAGCCATAAGGTTCCGACTAGGTAGCCGCCCATCACATCACTTAAATAGTGCTCGTTTAACACAATCCGGCTTAGACCAATCAAAATACATAAAAAAACAGTCAGTGCTACAACGCGTATTTGAGTAATAAACTGCTTGCCAAAACGAACCGCTAGATAAGCAATAAAACCATATAACGCAATTGAAATCGTCGCATGACCGCTAGGAAATGAGTAGGTTTGCTCAAGCAATAGAATGTCTAACGGTCTGTCTCGTTGAAACAACAATTTACTTAAGTAAGTAAATGCGGTACTGCCAATCGTAGCGATGAGCAGACCCACAATTAAGTAACGTTGAGCGATCATCCAACATAATATTGAGGTTAATAGTATGACTAAGGCAGTGGTCGGTGTAGAGCCTAAACTGGTAATTAAAATAAAAAAGTCGATGACCACAGAATCACTCAGTACACTCATCTGCTGCGAGACAAAGTGATCTATCGCCACGATAGAGTCTGAGGTGACCACATCTTCGACCAGTCCGATAAATAGCGATAATATATAGCCCATCACCAAAACCAGGGCAGTTAGTGGTAACCCATAAAAATGCTCAATATTCAGTCGCTGCCAGAAGAAGTGATATAGCTTAGGGTGACTCACTTTAAATTTAGCCAGCCGCTGTTTTATCTCAAACTTTGTTGCTAACGCTCTACCGTACTCAAACAGACGTGCCTGCAGTTTATCCCCATAAGCAATGGCGGAGTGCTGCAATGTCCATAAAAACACCATGACGAATACAATCAAGCTTATTAACAAAGTCAGCTGCTGATTGTCTTGAATTAAGGTGAGCATGAGTAATAGGTTGCCTTTTTAGGTGTTTCTTTAGGTGTCTTTTTAGGGGCTTGTCGCTTATGTTTCCACTTTAATTGGCTATCGCTTAATAGGACTCAATCTAAAATAAGTAGGTTTAGGATAACTTAGGTAGAGGTAGTTTAACGCTGATTTTAATCCAATTATCTTCCACTAAAGCTGCGACGGTGCCTCTATGTGCTTTTACAATCGATTTAACTATAGATAATCCAAGCCCCGTTCCCGAATACGAAGTGCCTTCTGCCTTGCTGTCTTGATCATTAGCCCGCCGATAAAAGCGCTCAAACAGCCGACTGGCCTCTTTTTGAGTCATCGGCTGTGCGGTTTGGTTTTCTATGACAATATTAAGCTGTGTTTGATCCGTCACGCCTGCAGATATTTTGATTGTGCTGTCGTTTTTTGAATAATAAATGGCATTTGAAATTAAATTAGAAAACAGGCGCTGAAGCAGGCCCTTATCGCCTTTTATAACCGCAAACTCCCCCGACTTAACCAAATGAATACCTCTATCATCAGCCAGTAACTCATAATACTCTATGAGCTGAGTCATCAAGCTGTCCATATCCACATCTTTTAGCTGCTCCTGACTAAGACCTTTTTGAGTTTTTGCCAGAAGCAACATGTTATTAGTTACCTCTGACAAGTGCTCGAGTGTTTCGTGTTGGTGATGCAGCTGTTCTATATATTCACTAATCTGCCTAGGCTTACTTAACATGACCTGAGTTTGAGTGCTTAACGTGGCAATTGGGGTACGTAGCTCATGAGCAATATTGTCAGAATACCGAGACAGTGACTCAAAGTTATCCTCAAGCTTACTCATCATAATATTATAAGACTCAGCAAGCGGACGCAGCTCGCTTGGCATATCCGCGACTGTAATCCGCTCACCAAGCTGCTCTGAGTTAATGGTTTTCATTTTTTGGATAAAAGTGGTTAATGGAGAGAACCCCCAGTAGACACTAAAGGCGGCGATAAACAGCAGCAGCAAAGTCATGGCCACTAAGATAACTTTGAGCTGTAAAGAGAATTGGTGCAAATAAAGATGATGCACATCAATCGGGAGTGCCAGCAAATAAATCTGGTTATTGCTTGTGATAATAACACTTCGATAAGGTCGATTATCTAGCTGTAATTCAAACTGCTTATCTCCATGCTCACTCATCAAATCAAGGATATTGATTGAATCTTTGCCATAACTTTCTAAATTAAAAGCGCGAAAATCACTTTGATTATCCCTAGCATTTTGATTGCCAACAGCAATTTGACTATAACTAGCAATAGCTTGCCCATCTGATGTAAACCCAAATACTTGAACCCCATAACCTAATCCCTTTTTATTATTGTAATTACGGTTAAGGGATTCCGAACTGTGCTCTATGCCGTAGGTGGATTTACGTAGATTAAAAGCAGCGTGGGTTAACATCTCAGAATCCATCACTTCAAAGTGATCAGTTACTGAGCGCTTAATCCAAAAGTACACTGTAATCTGCGACAGCACCACAAATATGGTGAGTAATATGAGGGTACGCCAAAGTAAAGAGAGTCGAATATTCATAGTGCTAAGGCTTTTTAATTGATACTTTTATAATGGATACTTTTATAATATTAAGGGCTACTGATGCTTAAGCCCGCTTTCATCTTCAAGCTTATAACCCATACCTCGCACCGTGTGAATGAGTTTTGGCTCAAAATCTTCATCAATTTTTACTCTCAAACGTCGTATGGCCACATCAATGACATTGGTATCACTGTCAAAATTCATATCCCATACCTGTGAGGCAATAACCGAACGTGGTAACACCTCACCCTTACGCTCTAACATAAACTGCAATAAGGCAAACTCTTTTGAGGTCAGCTGAATGGCAGTATTGCCTCTATGCACAGTGCGTTTGGCAAGATCTAGTGTTAAGTCGGCTATTTTAAGTTGAGTGCTTAAATACTCTGATTGATTGGCCCGTCGTAGCAAGTTTTTAAGACGCACCACCAACTCTGCAAAGGCAAAAGGCTTGGTCAGATAATCATCACCACCAATCTCAATGCCTTTAATACGGTCTTCTAAATCATCTTTGGCGGTTAAAAATAGAACTGGGGTTGTTTGACCACTTTGGCGATAGTTTTTCACAATCTCAAAGCCGCTTATATCCGGTAGCATGACATCCATTATCACAACGTTATAATCTTCTGACATTAGCGCATGATAGCCATCTAGACCATTAACTTTGTGATCTACTAAAAACCCTGATTCGGTCAGACCTTTTTGAATGTATTCTCCGAGTTTTACCTCATCTTCTACCAACAAAACCTTCATTCACACCTCAAAATTGCTACTGAGTAATTATTATATTTAATGGGCTATTAGCTTTTGACTTCACCTGAGACCATACTAGATTAATATCGCCAGCTTGAACATCCCTAGTCTCAAGATGACAAATTTGTAATGTTTACGTCATGTTCATGTCATTTGCTAGGCGGTAATATGGGTATAAACCCCTCTCTTTATCTAATATTAGAGTCAGTGCATACAATTAGAGCCCATAACCAGATAAAACGGTAATTTAAGTATAAAGGTGCCCCTATGAAATCAAACCACTTTTTAAAAACTTTATCCTCTAAATCTTCTGCTTATTGTATCTCACTGCATAAGCTTAGCAGTCCAATGACTAAAGGCTCCGCTCTTTTGGCTTTGGCCACCACTTTATCGGCTTGCGGCTCACCCAATCAAAGCCAAACCGCAGCGCTTGACTCTGCTACGGATTCAACCGCACAAGTTTCGCAGTCTTCAGGTACACAAGCGAATGCACCGCTTAATCAAACCCAGATAAATCAGCCTGCCTCTACTCTTCTACAAGGGGTTTCAGCCACAGTTTATAAAGACGCCAACTGCGGCTGCTGTACCGAGTGGATCAGCTATGCTGATAAAGCAGGACTGCAGTCTACTTATCAGCATCCACAAACCCTCTCTGCTGTGAAAGACAGATACGAGGTGCCTGAACAAATGCGCTCATGTCACACTACCGTAACTAGTGATGGCTTTGTCTTTGAGGGACATATTCCTGCTAAATTTATGGCACAGTTCCTAGAGAATCCGCCAAATGATGCAATCGGTCTGGCTGTACCCAGTATGCCTGTGGGTAGCCCAGGTATGGAATATGACGATAAATTCATGCCATATAAAGTTTTTCAATTAAATAAAGACGGCTCATATGACGTGTACGCTAGTGTAGATACACCTCAGCAGCAGTTATAACCCGTTTATTATTAAAATTAAGAGGTAGTCTCATGAACCATGACCATTCAAATAAAAATCATACTGTAAATAAGGCAAAAGCTGAGGGTATGGATAACAGTTCAGCTTCTGCCACACCAGCTTCTAATAAATACGATTTAGTCCCCGAAAACTACGAGGGGGTTGTTTATATCTGCCCAATGCACCCTGAGGTCAGAGACATTACCGAGAGTCGCTGTCCACTCTGTGATATGTTTTTGAAACCTCAAGAGGAAGTTGTAAACTCTGAACACTCTCATCATCACTGCCATCACCAGCACGATGAAAGTCATCCTGCCAGCACCACCCCTGACCCTAAGCAGATAAAAAACAGCCCCTATAATAAGATACCTGATGGCTATGAAGGGACTGTTTATACCTGCCCGATGCACCCTGAAGTTCGTGATATTAAAAACAGTGGTTGTCCAATATGTGGCATGGCACTTGAGCCTGAAACTATCACGCTAGAGGAAGAAGATACCACTGAACTTGATGACATGACCCGCCGCTTTTGGATATGTACGGTGCTGACTATCCCGCTATTTATCATCGCCATGGGTGACATGCTCGGTCTTGATATAAATGGCCTGATGAACCGTTATGGCATCTCAACTCAGTGGCTAAATATTATCCAGCTTATACTGGCAACCCCCGTGGTACTTTGGGGAGCCAAACCCTTCTTCGTCAGAGGTTGGCAGTCCCTTAAGACCATGAACCTTAATATGTTCACCTTGATTGCGATTGGTACGGGCGCTGCCTATCTATTTAGTATTGTGGCGACCTTCTTCCCTGATATCTTCCCGCCAAGCTTTAAGGATCACTCAGGTCAGGTGGGCGTCTATTTTGAAGCCGCTGCGGTGATTACCACCTTGGTACTGTTAGGACAAGTATTAGAACTAAGAGCTCGAAGTCAGACTTCAGGTGCCATTCGTGCCCTGCTTGAGCTTGCTCCACCCACAGCCAGACGTGTCGATGAAGACGGACAAGAAATTGAGGTGTCACTTGAAGAGGTTAATACCGGAGACATTCTACGTATCAGACCTGGTGAAAAAGTGCCCGTTGATGGCCTAGTCATTGAAGGCGAAAGCCGCGTAGACGAATCCATGGTCACGGGTGAGCCTATGCCAGTAGCCAAAAAGAATGATGACAGCGTCACAGGCGGTACCGTTAATGGCACAGGGTCGCTGTTAATTAAAGCGGTGAACGTTGGCGACAATACGGTCTTATCAAAAATCGTAAAAATGGTCAGTGAGGCTCAGCGCAGCCAAGCTCCCATTCAAAAGCAGGTCGATAAGGTGTCTAGCTGGTTTGTGCCGACAGTCATTATCACCGCCGTTATCACCTTTATTGTGTGGGCGATATTTGGCCCAGACCCTGCCCTAGCATATGCTCTTGTCAATGCGATAGCGGTGCTTATCATTGCCTGCCCTTGTGCTTTAGGCCTAGCCACCCCCATGTCTATTATGGTCGGAACTGGCAAGGGCGCTCAAAACGGAGTGTTGATTAAAAACGCTGAAGTATTAGAGCGCATGGAGAAGGTAGATACCATCGTTATTGATAAAACAGGCACCTTAACCGAAGGCAAACCTAAGCTAACTTCTATTGACGTAAGCTCAGGCTGGCAACCAAACGAAGTACTTGCCTTAGTCGCTGCCGTTGAGCAATCCAGTGAGCACCCTCTGGCTGAGGCCATTGTGGAAGCGGCCAAAGAGCGTAACCTTACTCTATCTGCTGTCAGCAACTTTGAGTCTGTTACCGGTGAAGGGGTAAAAGCGGTTGTCAATAATAAGCTGGTCGCCATTGGTAATGACAAGCTAATGAAGGGGCTAAATAGCTACGATCCTCAGCTGTCTGAGCAAGCCCATAAGCGACGCAGTGAGGGTGAAACGGTTATGTTTGTGGCCATCGATAATACGCCTGCCGGCCTTATTTCTGTCTCAGATCCGATTAAAGCCAGTACCAAAGAAGCCATTGATCGACTGCACAATGAAAACCTAAAAGTTATCATGCTTACCGGAGACAATGCGGTTACCGCCCAAGCAGTCGCTAGCCAGCTAAACATCGATGAGGTACAAGCAGACGTCTCACCAGAAGACAAGAACCGCATCGTAAAAGAGCTTCAACAGCAAGGACGTATCGTGGCCATGGCCGGTGACGGCATTAATGATGCGCCCGCCCTCGCCCAAGCCACGGTAGGTATTGCGATGGGTACAGGTACTGATGTGGCCATTGAAAGTGCTGGCATCACCTTGGTCAAAGGCGACTTAATGGGTATTACCAAAGCACATAAACTGAGCCAAGCTACTATGAAAAACATCAGACAAAACTTGTTTTTCGCTTTTGTTTATAACGCTTTAGGTATCCCTGTGGCAGCAGGCCTGCTCTACCCATTCTTTGGGCTATTGCTAAGTCCGATGATTGCCGCTGCAGCCATGAGTCTATCCTCTGTGTCAGTGATTTTTAACTCACTTAGATTACGCGGTTTAAAGTTATAAAAAAGCAGCCACTAAACCTCTACGCCAAAGAAACGGCCAATAAGTGAAGTTGCAATCATAGCCAGCGTGCCCCAAACCACTACTCGGGTCACTGCTGGCACGACTGGCGCACCCCCCAAGCGTGCTGAAGCAATGCCCAATAGCACCAGACCTGCTATGGTCAATCCCATTAAGGCATATACTAAATTAAAGGAAGGGAAAATAAATAAGCCTAAAATAGGAACCACCCCACCAATTATAAAGGCGATAGCAGAAGCTATGGCTGCTTCAAAAGGCTTAGCTTGAGCAATTTCTGTAACCCCAATCTCATCTCTAGCATGCGCACCCAAAGCATCTTTTTCAGTTAAAGCCACAGCCACTTGGTGAGCAAGATCGCTATCAAGCCCACGGCTTTCATAAATCCGAGTCAATTCTAGAAGCTCACGCTCAGGGTTATTATCTAGCTCATATTGCTCTTTGGCTAAATCGGCCGCTTCAGTATCTGCTTGAGAAGATACTGAGATATACTCCCCTGCCGCCATCGAAAACGCACCGGCGGTTAATGCGGCCAAACCGGTAAGCAACAGAGTTTGGCTACTTTGGTTGGCAGCCGCTACCCCGACCAAAAGACTTGCGGTAGATATAAGACCGTCGTTGGCACCTAACACAGCCGCTCGAAGCCAGTTATTACGTTCACTTAAGTGCTTTTCTTCATGTATCGACCTTGGCATGTCGCCTCCTGAATTTACGCTACATTAGCGCTCAACTTATCCATTTTTTATATTTTATTATCATAGAGTTAAGTTTCATTATAGCAGTGTAAAAAATAATAGCGTTACGCTCTAAGAACTTGTCAGTTTAAAAATTCTTTGCTAATCTTAAGGCAATGACAAAGAGGTAGCTTTTTTAGTCATTAGCTGTTAGCACCTTTTACTTAAAAGTTCTCTGCACACGACAAAAAATCATCCCCACCCGATTTTCATAGGTTTAGGGGTTAAAAAGCTAACTAACTGTCGAAATACAGTCTTATCATTGTTAAAGAACACCAAGCGAAGGCCCTCAATCAACACATCCAGGCCAAGCGCAAACAAACTGGCTTGAGGTCGAGCGTTTGACTTCAACTTGCGTTTTAACGGCTTATCTTTGTCTTTATAAATACCGACATGATAAGCCCAACAAAATGCTAAGGCGTTCACTGCGACTAATTTACTGACCCGATC
>NZ_FUGD01000148.1 GCF_900162815.1 Psychrobacter pasteurii
CAACGCTAACTAAGAATGAAGATGGCACCTGGACATCGGATAACGAAGACTTTGTACCAAGTACAACGCCTGAGAATCCGAACACCACAACCATTCCAGAGGAAGCGGTTGAAGACGGTTCAACAGTAACTGCGATTGCTAAAGATCCTGCAGGTAACGAAAGTGCTGAAGCTACCGTAACTGCGCCTGATGTCACAGCGCCAAGCAAACCGACTCTAACGCCAAGTGAAGATGATGGCTCAGTAGAGGTTGGTTTACCAGACGATGCTGAAGAGGGTGACTTTGTTGAAGTGACTGGTACAGACGAAGAAGGTAATCCAGTTGAAGCAACGCTAACTAAGAATGAAGATGGCACCTGGACATCGGATAACGAAGACTTTGTACCAAGTACAACGCCTGAGAATCCGAACACCACAACCATTCCAGGGGAAGCGGTTGAAGACGGTTCGACAGTAACAGTAGAGGCTAAAGACCCATCAGGTAATAAGAGTGGTCCAGTAACAGCTATTGCTCCAGGGAATGAGGGTGAGGAAATCCTTGCTACTACAGATAACGACGTTGATGTAATTCTAGAGGCAACACCAACTACGACAAATAATACAGAACCAAGCAAGTTGAATGGAGGTGGCTTTGTTTTAGCAAGTGTTGGTTTAGGCCCAATCTTGGGTGCAGATGTATTAGCTGATGTTCTGGAAAAATCTGTAATAATTGAGGTAGAACAAGACACTGTACGTGAAGTAACACTTCACGGTGTTTCTGGTGGTATTCAGCTTATAGGAACAATGGATTTATACGCTTATAAACAGAATGAATCTACTGGAGAGTGGGAGCAGCAATCAGTTAATGAAAACTGGCTTGTTGCAGTATTATTAGGCGGACGCTCTAAAGATACGGATTTCACCCTGACTCAGGGTAAATGGATGTTTACCATGGCTTCTGGGGAAGGAATTCAAGCCCTCACAGGGTTTGAGCTTAAGTTCACTAAAGATGTGGTATTAGATTACGCTAATGCTGAAAGTATAAGAGGGCTTGTTGAAGGCAATATGATTACCGACGACGATCCGAAGTATGGTGCTGACGAGGTACCGGAAGGTAGTCGCTTAACATCTGTTAATGGTGTTGAGGTTTTAAACAATGCACCGACTACCATTGATGGTAAATACGGTACATTAGAAGTTAAAGCTGATGGGTCCTATAAATATACTGTGCATGAGAGCTTCCGTGGATATGGTGAGAAAGATATCTTTACTTACCAGGTCACATCACCATTAGGTAAAACATCTGAGTCTGATTTAACCTTTTTATTAGATTTAACCTCATCTGAACTTCATATCGAGATCGATAATATTGTGCTCATGGATGCAGAACCTACTATAACTCATGATGGCAAATCTAATATTAAGAATGCAGTTGGTTTCTCTGTATTGGAGGTTGGGTTCTTAGGACCAATTTTAAGTGCAGATGCTCTATCTGGATCTGGAGCAATGTCCTTTAATGTTGGTCAGAATCAAGTTAAAGAGCTAACATTCCACGGTAGCGCAGGCGGTGTCGCTGTAGGTGTCGGATATGATTTATTCATCTATAAGTTGGATCCTGAAACAGGTCACTATGTTCAGGTTCATGCTGAACCAAAATGGTTCCAGGCAGTATTTTTAGGTGGTAAGTCAGATGAGTTGACCTTGCAGTTTGGTGAGGGTGAGTACAAGGCCTTACTACAAAGTCAGGGTGGTTTAGGGTTGCTTACTGGCGCTGGGCTATATGTAGACCATGAAAAAGTCTACGATTACAACCAGCCTTCGAACTTTAATGGTGAAGTGAGTGGCGACATTACAGCTGAAGACTCAACAACTGTTCTCAAGGTTGACGGACAAGAGGTTGGGTCTGATAAAGGTACAGTGGTTGAGGGTGAGTACGGTAAGTTAGTGATTAACTCTGACGGTACTTATACTTATACTGTAGAAAAGCCAGTTAATGCACCTGCTGACTGGGAACCACCATACGGTAAGCTGGATACATTTACAGTCGTCACTCAAGACGCTAACGGTAAGGCCATTATTGAGAAGCTAAACATCAAAGTGGGTGTTCATACCGCAGGCGATGATTTCAATAATATTACTATCGTAGAAACGAATGTTGAGTCGACGATAGAGTTCCATCATGCCGATAAAGTTGGTAATTATGGAAATTCTGTAAAAGAGACCTTTGAGATTAAAGCAGATCAAATTGGTCGAGACTTCACAATTAATGTTAAGACATCTTCCGATCTTGATTGGTTTACTAAGAAGGATGTTACGGTTAGTTATGTCTTAAGGAATGATACGACAGGTCAAGAGTGGACCTTTACTGCGAAGAAAGGTAAAGATGCATCTTTAGATCATGTTGTTCATGACTTACCAGCTGGCCAATACACGCTCACAATTAGTTCTGTAGATGGTAAATTGCAGCAAGTAGATGTTGTAACAAACATCACCCATCTAACAGAATATGAGACTGATCATATTGATCCGATTACAGGCTCGTTATTTGAAAATGATCAAGGCGGGCTAATTTTAGATACCTTAGCTATTGGTAATAAACAAGTCTCTGTTAACGATCCAAGTAAGGGAGCAACTTCTATCACAATTGAGGGTCAGTATGGAACTTTAGTTGTGAATAAAGATGGATCATATACTTACACACCAAAAGGTGAGGCTTACGGTATTGATAAGTTTATTTATGAAACTACTTCAAAAGTAGGAACTAAAGAAGTAGCAGTACTGGAAATCGATGTAGGTAAAAACGTCATTGCTTCAAAATATGATGACGTTGCTGTGAGTTCTTCTGCAAACGATACATTCACCATGGGCGAGGGTGCTGATACCCTTATCTTTAATAACCTCGGCGGCACTGAAGGTGGGAACGGTAACAATGGTGTTGACACTTGGGCAGACTTTAATGCTACTCAAGGTGATAAGATCGATATCACGGGCTTGCTTGATGGTAATCAGACAGCCAGTAATATCGGAAATTACTTAAAGTATGAAAACGGTGTGCTCATGGTCGATCGTAATGGTAACTCTGAGTTTGAGGATCTGCTTAAAGTGGACGCTACTGATCTTGATGGGCTTTTGGATAGTATTGAGTGGCAAGCAGCAGTAAGTGGTAAGGTTGCCAACTACAGTATTAATACTGAAGATACGGTTTACCTTCCAGAAGATACTTCATTAGCTACCTCAGCCGAAGGGATTGATGTTCTAAGCTTTGAGGGTGCAGATCAGGTGATTAGTCTAGCCGATATTATGCAACCTGAGGTCATAGATATTAATGGTACTGGCGCTAACACCTTAAATGTAGCAGTAGAAGATGTTGATTCTGCTATCTACGTGAAGGGTGGTAGTGATGATACTGTTAATTTAGAAGGCAGTAACTGGTCTACTGTTGAGCAGACTACCTTAGGTGACCAGGTATACGATATATGGCAATCAGGTAATGATGCATTGATACAGGTTTATATTGATCCTAATATAAACATTATCTAGTATTACCTAATTAATAAACTAGGCTAAATTAATTTTATAAAGTTTGAGTTAGACCCCATAAGTTGGACACAGTTTATGGGGTTATTTTCTGCCTTATTATATATAGTAAGATAGATATAAAAAGATAGACTAAATTGTAAGAGATATCTAATATTCAAAATACTGAAAGAAAAATATTTAAAAATATGTTAAGACTTACTAATCTTAACTGCTATAAATACTAGAGAAGACAATGAAATCCAACAACTTAGAAAAATTGCTTACTGAAAACTTCCAACAGTTTATTAGTCATTGGGAGAACACAAACCGTCAAGGTGAATTAGACAATACATTAATTATTTCTGTGTCAGATGGGTATGAACGGGCAAAAGTCATAACGCCTACTATTAATAAAGGCGATATGATTGAGAAAGATGGACAGCGCATTTTGGAGATGCTTTTAAGTAAATTGAAGTGGGCAACCAGTCAATTTGATGACCCTTTAAAATGGTTGCGAATAGAATGGGTCAGCACAGAAAAAGAATTTACATGGAAAGATTTTAATCAAGAGCTTAGACGCTATAAACGAAATTATTTTCGTTCAGGTATTGCTTTTGAAGGCAAAAAAAAACCTTGGTGCTTATTGACAGAGATGGAGCTTAATGCCAATGCATGCTTATATGCAGGCAACGATGTCTCTTATGCCAAAGCTAATCTTAAAAACTTAAACAAGTATATTAAGTCTCGACACAGCAGTAATAATTTACCAAGTTTTGATGATGAGATGACACTGATAGTTTTTAATACAGAAGGTGTTTTCTTAGATGCAAGTACGGGTGAGTTTATTGAGATAGAGTCAAAGCCTCGTAATAAAGGGCGACGTATAATGCTGCCGTTAAACAGTGACAGTATTCAGCCGATTATTTCTCAATCAGCTTGTTATTTGGCCAATCAAGTTCAACCAACTGGGAAATATGTGTATGGTTATTTCCCTTGTTTTAATCGCACTATCAACACTTATAATGCTCTAAGGCATGCCAGTAGCACTTATGCTTTGATAGAAGGTTATGAAGCCTGCAAAAAATTTAATATCTTAAGTGTTCAGCAATTAGAGGAGATGTTGTCACAAATAGATAATGCGCTCGACTATACGGCTAACACGCTGATACGCACTTATGGTTATAAGTCTTATGTTGTTGATACAGGTGATGAAATTAAGTTAGGCGCTAATGCAGTCGCTATATTGGCTTTTGTTAAATATATACAAGTATTTCCCAATAATGATAAAACTGAGAGATATCTATCTATAGCCAATAAACTTGCACTTGGTATTCTTGATATGCAGCAAGACGACGGAAGTTTTGTGCATGTATTACATAGTAAAGATTTAACACTCAAACAGAAAAATCGCATCATTTATTATGATGGCGAAGCGGCATTCGCACTGATGCGTTTGTATGGTTTAACCAAAGATGAGCGTTGGTTAAACTGTGTCGAAAAGGCATTTGACTACTTTATTGAAGCAAAGCATTATCGCGCACACGATCACTGGTTATCTTATTGTTCTAATGAATTAGTGCTATATAAACCTGAAAGAAAGTATTTTCAGTTTGCAGTCGATAATATAAAAGGCTATACCGACTTCATCAAGAATAGAATAACAACTTTTCCTACCTTATTAGAGTTGTCGATGGCATTTCATAAAATGCTATTAAAACTTGATGACTATCCTGAGTATCATGATGTTTTAGAGGGTTTTGATGTTCATGATTTTTATCAGGCGTTACACGCACGTGCTAATTACTTGTTGAATGGCTTCTTCTTCCCTGAAGTGGCGATGTTCTTTAAAGCACCAAATACCATTCTGCATGGTTTCTTTATTCGTCATCATTCATTTAGAGTACGCATTGATGATGTAGAGCATTATCTATCCGGTTTGATAGCTTATGCAGAACTTTTAGAAGAAGGTCAATACCCTTCAGCTTTGCAGTCTTCGATTGGTAGTGAGTCAGTTAAAAGTTTAAAGCAAGCTCAAATAATAGATAGGGTTAATATTGGGATGCTGAGAACAGGAAGTAAGCCTGGATATAGAGCATTAGCAATGGCTTATATTGGACAACATAATGGTATTGAGATTTATTTTTTTGGTATAGATGATGTGAATGTTGAAACCAAAAAGATAAATGCAAAGAAACTAGTCGATAATAGATGGGTTGATGAAATAATTGACTATCCCGTAATCATTGATAATGATGTTGCATTATCTCTTAGAAATAAAGCTATTTTTGACCATTTAGCTAAAAATAGTTATTTAACCACACAGGTTTTTGGTGGGAAATTAAAAACACTAAAATTATTAAGTGATAATAATATATTTTCTGAATGTTTGATTCCTCAAGTGGTGATAAAAAGTAAGCATGATTTTATATCTTTTATTCATAAATATAATTCATCTGTATTAAAGCCCATCAGGGGGAGTCAAGGCAATAACATATATTTTATTACTATAAAAGATAGCAGTTTGTATGTTAATCATGAAGGTAATACAAAGGAAGTGATTAATCTGGATAAATTCTACGATGATGTTATAAAAGGCAGGAACTTCCTTATTCAAAAGTACATTACCTCAACAACCATTCAGGGCTCGCCTTTTGATATTAGAGTTCATGTTCAAAGGAATGCTGACAATAAGTGGCAAAATACTAAGACTTACATTAGAGTGGGAACTGGCGAAAGGTTAACTGCTAATATTTCTACGGGTGGAGCTATAGCAAACGCAGTTCCTTTTATAAAAAACACATATGGAGAGAAGTCTAAGAAAGTATTAAATAAAATAAATGAAATAGCAAAAAAACTTCCAGATCTATTTCAACAATTCTATACAAAAGAAATAGATGCTTTAGGTATAGATTTAGGGGTTGATAAAGAGGGAAATGTTTGGATATTTGAGATTAATAGCTTTCCTGGAACAAAGTTCTTTTATTTAGAAGAGGCGATTATTCGTATTGGATATTTAAAATATCTTTATAATAGAGAAGCTAAGAGAGAGTAATATAGACAACCTGTAAATACCCCATTCTTAACACAACATCATCGTAGAATAACTAAGCCACCTGCCTGTACTCAGCAGGTGTCATATCATTAAGGAGCCCATCCCAGATTCTGTGTAACTGCAATTTAGATTAAATGCTTACTAACACGCTCATCGAACATAATCATAAAACGATTAAGAGCAGACGTCCAGTTACGGATGGGCATCGACCACTTTTTAGACGCTTGGCTCGTGGCTAGATAAACAACCTTAAACGCCGCTTGATCAGATGGGAATATCTTACGCTTATTCACAGCGGTACGAATCACGCTATTTAATGACTCGATAGCATTGGTCGTATAAATGGCTTTTCTGATGTCTTTCGGGTAATCAAAGAACACGGTTAAGCCCTCCCAATTATTGCGCCAAGAAGTGACTACATGTGGGTATTTATCGCCCCAGGTGTCATCAAACTGCTCAAGGTTAGCCTCTGCCAGCTCAAGCGTATCAGCGCCATAAACCGCCTTTAAATCAGCAGCTACTTTTCTCCTATCTTTCCATGGTACAAACTTCATAGAGTAACGTACCATATGCACAATACCCCCCTGTGTCAGGATAGTTACATTGTCACCCCTAACAATCAAGTAAAAGGGGGTAACAAGGAACAAAGATGTCCAGATACAGTGAAGAGAGAAAACAAGCTATATTAAGCAAGCTATCGCCGCCACATAACTTAAGTGTATCAGAAGTTGCAAGAAGTGAAGGCATAGGTGTACAAACCCTCAGGGCAATCGCACTACAAAAAGTCAAAGAAGGAGTAAAATATAGCAACCGATCCATAAGAGGTAGCTATTATGCTCAACGACCCAAGAGAGTTCTTTGCCAAACTCAATGACCCAAGATGCCAAAACAAAAACCTCTATCATCCACTAGAGAACGTCATATTTATTGCGCTAACCGCTTTTATCTGCGGCTATAACGACTGGATGAGTGTCGAAGACTTTGCCAAAGAGAACAGGTCATGGTTTGAGAAGGTTCTCAATATGCCTTATGGTATACCTTCGCATGACACCTTTGGAAATGTCATGAAAATGATAGATAAAGATCACTTTGCCCTATGCTTTGCTCATTGGATGACCGAAAGTGTTAAAGACCATACACACATTGCCATTGATGGTATAAGGTACTCCCCAATGTCTAGACCAAATTATCATAAAATTAAGATAGAGTTGGGTTGATAAAACGATTTATTATCCGAACTATTGTTAGCCAGATAAACCTGTGCAGGAGTATGGTAATCGAGCGACTGATGTAAACGCTCATGATTGTAAAACTCGAAATACTCTTT
>NZ_FUGD01000214.1 GCF_900162815.1 Psychrobacter pasteurii
AACCGCTTAGCTGATTCAGCTCTTTTATGTGTTTGTCTTTAATGCGTAGCTTGAGTGTTTTCATATGCTTAGTATGGCAAGATTAATTTTAGCTTACAATCCTTTAAACACTACTCACGACAACATGTGTCGCCTTATATCCACCCCCTGAAGTGCATTGGTATCTACACAAGTTTTCTAGCCGCCTCAGCAAAGTATTTTAGATCATCAGGGGAGTAGTGATTAACGAGCTCGTTAAATTTAAGCCATTGGAACAAA
>NZ_FUGD01000149.1 GCF_900162815.1 Psychrobacter pasteurii
GTCTGTGAGTTTATGATTTCTAGGGGTCTTTTTCGGCATATGATTCTATTATGTTGTTGAGTTGGTTGTATTGTACCTTATTTTGTGGAATTGGTATTAGACAGCTTGTTACGGGACAGCTTATCATTGAGCTGATCATCTTCTACTGACTTTTGATCCTGTGTCATAGTTATTCATATCTTTAATAAATAAGTGGGTACTAAAGCCAGAGAAATATCCTATCAAGCCTACTATCCTACCAAGCCTTTAATTAAAAAGGCTTAGTGGCTCTATTATGCATAGGGTCGCCATCTCTTACGCTACGAGAATTCTCTTTTAGCTCTTCTGACGAGCTGTCTTCCACAGACTGCTTGGCTTTTTTCTTCCACTTTAGGGTAAATAGATCTTCTCGGCGATCTTTTAAGTTATTTACTGAGCCTTCGTTACGCACATGAATAAGCTTGTCTAAGTCTAAATCTGAGAAGAAGACCATTTCCGTGTTGGCTGTGGTTTCCGCCATGATTGCATCGTGCGGGAAAGCAAAGTCAGAGGGAGAGAATACAGAAGACTGAGCATACTGAATGTCTAAACTTTCAACTTGAGGCAAGTTGCCTACTGAGCCACAGATCATGACATAGCATTCGTTTTCAATGGCGCGAGCTTGAGCACAGTGGCGAACACGTAAGTAGCCGTTTTTGGTATCTGTCCAGAATGGAACGAACAAGATATCCATGTCTTCTAAGGCTAACAGACGGGCAAGCTCAGGGAACTCTACATCATAACAAATTAAAATGCCAATACGGCCAGCATCGGTATCAAAGACTTGTACCTTGTTGCCGCCTTCAATAACCCAAGCGCTACGCTCGTGCGGAGTGATGTGGATTTTGCGTTGTTCTTCTACTGTTCCATCACGGCGGCATAGATAGCTGACGTTATAAAGCACTTCTTCGTTTTCATCAAATAAAGGCATAGAACCAGTAATGACGTTAACGTTATAGCTCACTGCTAAGTTTGAAATTTCGTTTTTGAACCACTCGGTGTAATCAGCCAAAAAGCGAATGGCAATGTTTTGATCGGTAGATTCACACAGTCCCATAAGCGGCGCATTAAAGAACTCAGGTAAGCAGGCGAAGTCGGCGTTATAGTCGGCCATAATATCAACGAAGAACTCAACTTGTTGTAGCAACTCTTCAGGAGACTCTACCTCACGCATTTGCCACTGAATACCGCCGATACGGACATCAGTTTTACGAGTGTTTGGCTTATATTCTTGTGGCTCATAATAAATATTGGCCCACTCTAATAAAGTGGCAAAGCCTTTAGACTGCTTATCATCAGGAAGATAGCCGGTCAATATACGTTTAACAATAAAGCCATTTGACAGCTGAAAAGATAAAGTCGGGTCGTATATCTCACGGTTTTCAACAGCATCGATATATTCACCTGGCGTCAAGTCTTGGTGATTGTGGTATTTAGGAATACGGCCGCCTGCCAAAATAGCACGGAAGTTCATTTGACGGCACAGCTCTTTACGGGCGTCATAAAGACGGCGACCCAAGCGATAGCCACGATAATCCGGATCAATTAGGGCATCAATACCATACAACGCATCGCCTTTGGGATCATCTTTAATAATCTCACGTTGCCCCAGTAAGTCATCATAAGTATGAGGGTTAGAAAACTTTTGATAATTGACGCGCATGGTTAGGACCATACCGATTAATTTATCATGGTCAAATAAGGCGATTTGTCCTTCAGGGAAGGAATCAATCAAAGTATGAATGGTGTTTTTTGACCAAGCACCGCCCAAGTTGGCATAAACTCGGTCCATTAAAGTTTTTAATTGGGGATAATCTTTTTTCTTGATTTCAGCTATTTTTAAGTGAAAGTCTTCAGTTTTTTGTGTCATGGGGTTACTCGTCGCGAGGATATAAAAGTTTGGTTATAGAGGATAGAGCATTAAAGCTATTTATAAATATAAAGAGGCTATCAAAGAGCTACCCATTTAAGCAGTCTTATCAATAAGCAGAGGTAAATAATTATAAATAGAATTGAGGCTGTTTACCGTTAGTAATCAGCATTAAAGTGATATAAAAAAACATATTATAAGGGCAAGAAGGCAGATAGAAACTGAAAAATTGTAAACTATTTATTTTTGTTGTTAATCCGCTGTTATACGTTTACTTGCCTTTATGTCAGAGATTAAGCTGATTTCATCAGTGAGTCTGTCTGTTTTAGAAAAATGAGCAATTATTATAAATAGGCCGGGTTGTTTTGAGAGAAAGGAAAAAACAAAAACTCAATTATGATTGTTAATTAGTATATAAAAATCGTAATTTATTGTATTATTGGCATTAAATTGTGTATGCCCCATTTGAATCCTACGTTGGATAAAAGACTGTGAAGCATACTAAGGACTAAATTATGCCTCTACACGAACACAGCACAGCTGCTGCGCTAAGCAAGATAGAAGACGATGCTTTGATTCGTTTGGTCTATGTTAGCAGCTTGACCCTACAAAGTCGCTTTCGACCCTCTATTTTCCAGACCGTTGAGCAGGATGCTCGTTGTTATAATCAACAAAACGGGATTACTGGGACACTCTGCTATGGCAACGGTCAATTTTTACAATGCGTGGAAGGACAAAAGAGGGTAGTACTGCCTTTACTGCAGAGCATTTTTGATGACAATCGGCATAAAGAGACGAAAGTGCTTCTGGTGCATCCTATTGAGGAGCGAGAGTTTAATAACTGGGCGATGCGTCTAGTGTTTTTAGAGCGATGGCTTTGGTCTCCGGAGACCAAAAAACAGGCTAATACCTTGTCTAAATTCTTACCGTTTAAACCAAGCCAATGGGACAGTGAAGAAGCCGAAGAGTTTTTGCACGCCATTCAACAAATTGAAACGCCGCCGCATGTTCAAGAGTCAGGCATTAGTCTTAATGCTTTAGGAAATATGATTCAGCATGTGGCTGGACCGCACCAAGCCTTTATCTTAGTGCAAAGTGTGTTGGCTGTTTTGACCATTGTGGCTATCTATCTGTTATTTAGCTTTTAGCCAGTCAAATCTGCTGCAAATAAAAAGACGCCTTATTATAATAAGGCGTCTTTTTTATAACGTGCACGACAATAACAATAAGCTTTGCTGCTGTATTTAATTACGCTATAAAGCCATTTTAGATATCAAAAATCTTACCCCGGTTCATAATCCCATTAGGATCAAACACCTTCTTAAGCTCTTTCAGATACTCAATCTCAGTCTCACTGCGGCTGTAGTTTAGATAAGGCTTTTTGGTCATGCCCACACCGTGTTCTGCTGATACCGAGCCGCCGTATTTTTGCACCGTTTGGAATACCAAATCATTCACACTTTGGCATTTCTCAAAGAACTCATCTTTCGTTAAGTTCTCA
>NZ_FUGD01000150.1 GCF_900162815.1 Psychrobacter pasteurii
TAATTTTGACTTACAACCCTTTAACGACTTCTTACGACAGTGTGTGTCGCCTTATATCCACCCCCTGAAGTGGGTGGTTTTACGGCGACTGGTGATAAAGCCCCTAGATTGCTGAGCTAAACGCTTAACAAAAGAAGCCCCTTGCTATGGGGCTTCTTTTGTCAGCCAGCCTTAAAAACAATGAACAAAAATCGTTTTCACTATTGTTAGGTATTACTTATTTTTGATTGATAATACTTGATGTGAAAGCTGTGGTGACTGTCGCTGTTCTCTGGGATGTTTTGGGCGGGGCTGTGTAAGTTCGAGAGGGGGCGGTACGACTGCGTCGCCAAACTCTTTTTGCATCTGCTCTTTTTTGATTTGCATAGCGTTTTCGTACTCATAGCGCTCTATGATAATGCGTCTCGATGCATTATTTTTGTAGCGTTCTTGAGCGACGGGCGCATATAAATGCGGATTATAATCGCTTGCATACATACCGCCTTTAAGCCTTACTCGCTGCGGCTTCCCATTCTTATCTGTTACATCAGGGTGTGATACGGTTATTGATGATTTTACTGTGCGCTCAATCGTTACGCCCAGTTGATTAAGCGCTCTTATAACGCTGTTGCGACCTCGCAACTCGTTGCGCTCGTGGCGCTCTATCATTTCGTCATCAATCCATTTCCGCAATTCGTCACGATCGTTTATTTTGTCGTCTTTTTTGTCGTCTTTTTTGTTCTTGCGTGGTGCGTCATACGGCGTGGGCGCTGTGCCAATGTATTTATTGTTTAATCGACGGCGACTGGGGTCATTCGGGTCGCTCAACTTTTTACCATCAATCGTGCGCATTTCGTGATTAACAATGTTCTTCCATGCGTTGACTCTGCGCTGGTCTGTGCCTTTATAGTAAGGCTGTAAGCGTTTCCCAGTTCTTAACTCGACTGCTGGGATTAAAAAATTCAATTCTAATCTGCCGTCTTTGTCTGAATGCTCAACCCAAAGCACATTATATTGATCGGGTTCTAAGCCTGGAAAGAGTGTTTTTTCAAACTCAATGGTTAAATCTTTTTTTTGTTGTTCGGTAAACTCTGATGCTTTTTCGCTAAACGATAAAACTCCGCATTTGTACTTATGCTCAAAGCGACTCGCATTAATGATTTGCTTTGTTAATTCAGGATCGCCACTAAAGACTCGCACATCTTTTCGATCTCTCTTATGACCAAGCAAATAATTGATTGGTGCTGACCCGTTTTCCTTACTTCTACGAAAGAATTTAACAATCATTTTTCTCATTCTCCCGAATTGATTGCTCGATATTTTCATCAACAAGAGAGTTGATTAAACCTCTTATGATTTCTATCTCCCGCAATACCTTTGCATCAAGACTTTCTTCAATATTTGCGTGTCGTGCGATTTGATTTAGATTAGACCCAATACGACCTAAAGTTAATATCAAGTCGGGATCTGCTTTTTTGGTTGGCACAACACCTAAAGCCAATTCCCTAAGCCAACCCGCTAGAGTACCGCCTGACTGTCGCTTTTTCATCTTCTCTAACTCATCGTCAGTGACTCGTATCGAGATTTCTCGATTTCGTTTAGTGGCCATAATTTTGACTCCTCCACGATTTTAAAATGGGTTCGGGGGTTAAGGGGGTTTCCCCCTTACCAGCACCTAAGAGGGAAATATGCAACGAAGTGAAATAGCCCCCTCTTAGGACTGCTGGCTTAAAAAGGTATTTAGCCTGCAATCTCATTATATACATAAAAAAAATAATTGTGAACTCGTTTTTCTTGTTTCTAAAAATGCTTGTTGCTGGTATTAATTTTTAAAGATTAATACTGTTTTTCTTCTATAAACTCTAATTTTCAGTTACTAAGTCTAATTTTCAGTTGCTAAATACAATTATTATTTATTAGTGCTGTTTTTCTTCTATGAAGTCCGATTTTTTAACTACTCACTATTTTTTGGCTTGTATCTTTTGCTATTAAGTCTGATTTTCTTTTATTAAATGACTTTTTTAAGTGTTAATTCGATTTTTCTTTTATCAGACATGATTTTTATTTGTTAGCTCTCTTTTCTTGTTTCTACATTGTGATGCTCAATAGATATGTGATTTATAAATTATGTATGCGTTAAAAAAACATAATTAATAGAGTAACAAGATGTAGATCTGACTTAAAAACTGACTTCAAAAAAGTTATCCACAGCAAAAAAATTTTTTTCGCTATTTTTTAAGGGTTTTTATTTAATCCTGTTTGATCCTGTTTAATCCTGTTTAAGGGCTATTTTTTTCTTTTAAAATCAATAAGTTACAAGTCTAAAAAACAGTAAATGAAGTGAAAAAACAGTAAATGAAGTGAAAAAACAGTAAATGAAGTGAAAAAACAGTAAATGAAGTGAAAAAACAGTAGTTATAATAATATTGTTTTAAGTATTGTTTTTTTTTAGGTTGATTCGCTATATTAGATAACCAATCTAATATAGGAATAATAAAAAAATGAAAGATAATTTAGTCGCACAGTCTAACAACTTGGTTTCAGCATCGTACATAATGACTACTCTTGAGAAAGAGCTGTTGCTTGCGTGCATTAGTAAAATTGACAGCAGACCCAATAGACCAGTTGAAGTAACGAAGCAAACTAAGTTCACCATATCGGTTAAAACAATGAAAGAGTTGTTCTATAACGAAAGAACAAATGATAATGCATATAGAGATTTGCGAAGGGCTGCTAATCGTTTATTTGAAAGAGAAGTAACTATAAAGCTCGAAGATAATCAGACTTTGAGAACAAGGTTCGTTAGTGGAATTCGGTTTGATCCAAAAAAAGCACAAATAACTGTTACGTTTGCCGAGGATATACTTCCATACTTAACAGAGCTATCAGCTAACTTTACTAAGTACAGATTACATGAAGTTGCTGAACTATCTAGCGTACACTCTATGCGTTTATATGAGCTGATAGTGATGTGGACTAATCAATTTCAATACAGCAAAGAGCTAGATTTAGATGATTTTAAGGAACTAATGGGAGTTCAAAATAGCTACAAACAGTTCGGACAGTTGCGAGAATTTGTAATAGAGAAAGCAATTAATGAAATCAATCAAAAAACGAACTATAAAGTTAGCGTTAGTTATAAAAAAGTTAGTCGCTCATTTGTTGGATTAACACTTAGTTTTTATAAGAAAACACTTGATAAGATAGCATGCAAAAACGGCACGTTATCGCAAGACAAAATCAAAGCAATCGTTAATAGCGTTCAGTTCATGAACGACTATAACGATCATCCAAAATTAAGCTATGAAGGCAAGATGAATACAGACGCATTTAAACGTGAAATGATGTTGATTATTCAACGAGAGCCAGAATCATTTAATAAGAAAAACAAGGGGTTAGAGAGCTATTTAGCACCGATAAAAAACGGTAATTAGTATATAAAAAGTATACACATCTTATATACCTTTTATAGACCCCAAATAGCTTTGGGGTTTTTTATGTATTGTTGTATGTTGTATTATACTACATACACTACAAAGTTAAGTGTATTAATATCTCACTACAAATAAGGACTATAAAAAAATGGCACTTACTACACAGCAAATTCACGCAAAAGCAGACGAATTACACGAGCAGGGCATTAAGCCCACACTGGCAAACGTACGCAAAGCTTTGGGCGGTGGCTCATTCACGACTATTTCAGACGCTATGCAGTTATGGCGACAAGAGCATAAAGAAGAACAGCAGTTACAACAAATCGACCTGCCGAACGGTATCAATGAACGCTTGCAGACTTTAGGGGCTGACATGTGGCAAACAGCTATTAATATAGCTAACGATCGTTTAGCAAAAGAGCGTGACGCTTTAGAAGTCGTTAAAGCAAAAGCACAGCAAGACGTTGACGAATACGCAGAGAGCGTTAAAACGCTTGAAACAGAACAAGCAGAGTTACTGCAACAGTTAGACGAAGTCACAGCGACCGCCGACAAAGCCAGTACAGACGCAGAGCAGGCAACAGCAGAGCGTGACACGCTCAAGCAACAGTTAATAGATACACAGCACAAGCTGGAACTTGCAAACACTGCAAAAGACACTGCACAGAAGCAGCTTGACGACACACGCACAGCATTAGCAGACGCACAAAAAGAACTGACAGCGAACACTTTCAAAATTGCGAAGTTAGAGAGCAAAGCGGACAGCGACAAAACAGAGATAGAACGGCTTACAGACGAACTTAAAGCACTTAAAGCCGATATTAAGAGCGTGACAAACGAGCGTGAACAAGCTAGAGAGAGTAACGCAGAGTTAAAGGGCGAACTTAAAGCAATCACCGCAGAGCGTGACAAATTCACTGCCGAAGTTAATCAATCAAGAAATGACAATGTGAAGCTCAAATCAGATTTCAAAGAACTAGACAAAAGATACGCTGATTTAATGACGAAAAACGAATATATATCAACTCAAAACATATCGCTTCAAAGAGATTTAGAGAAGTTGAGAGCCGAGCGTGACGAACTCAATAGCAAGAGCAAGTGACACTTTGCGCCCATGTGGGCGCAAAACTAACGTTTTGGGCGTAGCGTTGTGCTTTGCTTGCTTTGCTTGGCAAGGCGAGGCTGCTTTTAAATGTGTTGACAGGCGGCCGCCATATATATTAATAGGTTATTAGCCTATTATTTTAACTAAAATGCTTATTAGATAGCTACCTACATTTATAATAGGTTATTAACCTATTAAAACAATAAAAAACTTGTTTTACAGTTTTTTTATGAATATAATAGGTTATTAGCCTATTAATTAAGGAATAACTATGGTTAAGTTAGGTGATGATCCAAAAAAATACTCGCTTGGACAACTTGATCAAGCGTTAAAAGCTGAGCGTAAAAAGTATGCCCTGGCACTGCATAACGCTATAAACATCAGTGTTTTGGCTGAACCAGTAAAGGAAAATAATGATGCCTTAGGTTATAAAAACGTCACGCTCTTTGACTCCAACCAACCGCTATTTAAAGACAAAAAAGTCAACAAGCTATTTCGTGCCGTTGTCAAAACTGGTGCCGACAAACGGGCTCTTGCAGAATATGAAAAGCAGTTGTTGGACGCTACAAAAGAAATATCCTACCTCAGTAAAATCAAGGCATACAGGGAGAAGGACGAGGAATTACCAAATGGCTTTGATCGTTCAGATGATGATCCAAAACTGCCCGTGGTATTTCCTCGTTTCGTTAATAATGATGTGGTGAAAGTCAAAATAACCATGTATAAGTCGCATCAATCAGTGCGTTTTGATAGCGGTATGGTACACGTTGCGACATATACATCACCCCTGAGAGATCAAGACAATCAAAGCGATCAGGCAAGAAAAGACTTTGAAGAAATGGCCAAAGATCAATGGAATAGATTTTTAAAAGTCGCCACAGACCTTGAAAGCAAAGGGTTTAGCGTTGAATTAGAGAATGACAGCATACATACGCATTTATCCATTGACGTTAAAACACTACTCGAAAAATACAAATGCTCTAGCATACAAAGGCGTGTTTTAAGTGGCCGTCAAATTCGTGCTGAGTTCTATACCCTAGATCATCAGGGGCTTTTGCATAAATCAAGGCGTGAAAGTGTGGGCGTTCTGCTGATACCTAATGGTATGGCCATAGACGTTTTTGAAAGCGAGCCAAGACGCACACGTAACGATAATTTATTTATGGATGGTAACCCCAATGAGATTAAAGACGGCATTACAGATAATGAATTTAGCATCTGTCGATTGTATAGAAACGATGATTGACTTCCTCCCCTCGCTAAACCGAGGGGATTCCTACAGCTAGACGGTCAAGCCCGACCGCAAGGATGTTCTTGGCGGCATTGATATCTCTATCATGCCATGTGCCACACTCAGCACAAGTCCACCCTCTTATTCGCAAACCTGCTCTACCTTTCGGACTACTATCGCTTATCTTGCGACAGCACGAGCAAGTTTGGGTAGTGTAACTCTCATTTACTATCTCAAGCTGACAACCTGCATACTTGCATTTATATTCCAGTTGTCGTTTGAGTTCAAACCAACCTGCATCGTATGTCGATTTAGCTAGGTTGGTTTTTTTATTGGTAAATGAGCGTGATTTAACATCACCAACCACAATCAAGGCATTACTCTGCACTAGCTTGGTGGTGAATTTATGAGTTGAGTCTAACCTTGAATTTTTGATTTTAGCGTGGATTGCTTTTACACGTTCTTTATTATTGGCTCGCCCCGCAATAGCAAGCAGAATTTAGAAAAATTACTACCACAGGTGTAGTTGTTGCAAGCACTCCTCAAATAGGAGGATTGTTATTAACGGCTCCTTCAACAACTCCATCAGTAGGCGGAGCAGCTATAAAAGGAGCTGCAACTGCAGCTGGAATGGAATATGGACGCCAAAAAATGAACTGTTTAGTATGTAAACCTAATTATGGACCAATTGCAGCTCAAGGTGCTATTGGTGCAGCAACTGGTGCTTATGGAGGGGCAATGAATAAAGCTACGAATTCAAAACCTGTAAGTTTTATGAATTTGCCTAAAAACTTAAAAAATACAACGGGTAATGTTATTTTTATAAACCAAACTATGATGAATCAAGCTGGTAGTAAATCAGTTCAAAAAATAACAGATAAGGATAAATAATATATGGTTACAGTCATAATTATGGTCTGTACAGCAGTTATTATAATGTGGAGAGTTAAAGGCCATCCTTATTTAACTGCTAGTATTAAATGTTTTATATTCGTCTTAGGTATATTTTTAAGTAAGATAGTTTCAGATCAAAAACACAACATGACATTAGAGATTTTAAAAAAAGATTTGATATTTTGCTTACTGATATTTTTAGTACTAGTACCAATTATGTTGTTTAGTGTTAAGGTCCGGCAGATTATTAGAGAAGACTTAGACAATCCTAAGTAAATAAAAAATACTATTAGAATAGACAAGCTTTTTAGCCCACTTTTGCGTTTGCTTAATAATTAGCTTGTCACCCATTGAGGTAGTAGCCGACTCTTTTAATCCTAAATCAATACCAACACTACCTGTACCGCCTTTTTGCTTAGGAAAGTCTTTAACGGTGATACAGGCATACCAACGATTACGACTGTCTTGTACTATCTCAAGCGTGTTGATTTGATATAGACTTAGGTTGTAGCTATCGAATACATCGATGAGGAGCTTTTGACCTTTAGAAAGTGATAGCTGTATGGTTGATTTAAGTGCTTTCTTTCCCGTTTGTCTTGTGCTTAGGTATTTGATAGCAGACTTTTTAAAAGGTATCCAGCCCAGTGATTTACGTTTGGCATCAGAACGATTAGTACGCCAGCTAAGCTTGGCTTTTTTAAATTGTTTACGTGATTTAGCGTGTGTCTCATTGATAGCCTGTAAGGTCTGACTGTGTAATCCTAAACACTCACCGCTACCTTTGGTATACTCACTTAAATCATAAGCACTGAAGAACCTGCCAGTGCGTCTTAAATGCTCAAAACTTAACGCATTAACATAGTTCCACACGAAGTTTACCGAACCGCTTAGCTGATTCAGCTCTTTTATGTGTTTGTCTTTAATGCGTAGTTTGAGTGTTTTCATATACTTAGTATGGCGAGGTTAATTTTGACTTACAACCCTTTAACGACTTCTTACGACAGTGTGTGTCGCCTTATATCCACCCCCTGAAGTGGGTGGTTTTACGGCGACTGGTGATAAA
>NZ_FUGD01000151.1 GCF_900162815.1 Psychrobacter pasteurii
TATGTGGCGGCGATAGCTTGCTTAATATAGCTTGTTTTCTCTCTTCACTGTATCTGGACATCTTTGTTCCTTGTTACCCCCTTTTACTTGATTGTTAGGAGTGACAACTATCCTGACACAGGGGGGGACACCTCCCTAAGGGTGGCAAGACCGACAGTCACTATCGCAGACTACAGCGATTTTTTGCCGAAGCGAGGATAGACTACGATCAATTAGCTTTGATGATATATCGACTATTTGGGCTAGGCAAAGTCTGAACCGCCCCGACTATATCGGAGAGTGGATTGCTTGAGTCAGGCAGCTTTGTCTGACTCAGTAAGACTATCATAGTATCGTCTCTCAAACTCAAAAGGCGACACATAACCAATCGTACTATGAATGCGAGTTTTGTTAAACCTGAGAAGCGTTAAAAATCGATTAAGTATCGATTTAGCTTTGCAAGTCGAGAGCTATGCTCGAGTGACGACCCATTCAAGGGTTGCTAATTCAACATCACACGCATCCCGCCACTGCGGTTTTAAATATTCAATCACCTCTGTTTTATAAAGCCCGTTAACCGTTTCAGCCAATGCATTATCGTATGAATCACCGGTTGTACCAACAGATGCAATAACGCCAGAATCAGCCATCTTATCAGTATAGCGAATGGATAAGTACTGAACGCCGCGATCACTATGGTGGATCACACCTTTTGGGTTGTTTCTATCTGCAATGGCTTGATTTAACGCTGCCATCACCATATCGGTGTTCATACGATTAGATACCTTCCAACCAACAATACTACGGGCAAATACATCTATAATAAACGCAGTATAGACCCAACCACTCAATGTTTTAACGTAAGTAAAGTCAGCAACCCATAGCTGGTTAGGGCGATGGGCACTGAAATTACGATTAACTAAGTCGTCTGCCCGTATTTGATCATCACGAGACTTAGTCGTTATCTTACCTTTACCTCGCCAAATACCCTGCATACCATGCTGACGCATTAACCGCTCTACAGTGCAACGTGCAGGATGTACACCTTCAGATTTCAACTGTTTCCAGACTTTACGAGCACCGTATCGGCATTTGCTGTTCTTCCAGATACGTTTAATCTCATTAAGATAGAAGTCGTCATGCTGGCTACGCTGTGAACGCTTTTCAGGGGTTTCTTCTAGCTCTTTAACACGATAGTATGTGGATGGAGCAATCGGTAATACTCTACAGATTGGCTCGACTCCATACTGTTGTTTGTGGTCGTCAATAAAATCAACCATTACTTGGGTTTGCGGTCGAGCTCCGCCTGGGCTTCAAGACCTGCTGCTTTCTTTATAATCTCATTGGCTTGCTTTAACTCTCTGTTCTCACGTTCAAGCTCTTTGATACGCTCGGCTTGGCTTTGAACTTGAATATTTGCAGGAATGGTTTTATCAATGTGCTTTTTATGCCATGATCGTAGGGTCTCAGGTGTGCAACCTATCTTTGGCGCTATGGCTTTGATGGCTGACCAGGTGGATGGGTAGTCGTCTTTAGCTTCAATTAGCATACGGACGGCTCGCTCTTTCATTTCAGGGGGTATAGTTTCGTGTTTTCATTGTCGTATTCTCTTGGAGCGTTGAGTCTCCGACAATCCCGGGGCGGTTCAGATAGAATACAAAGTAGATGGCAAAGTGGAACAGAGGATATTCTAGGATTTGAATCAACATTACCGCCTAATTTAGATTATAACGAGTTTGTTAAGCACCCTGATGTCAAAACTTATATGACAAGCAATCAAACTATAAATCTGCCTTATCCTTATGCTGATGATATGTCTACAGAGTTGAAAAACAGCTTGCCGGACTTAGTATTGGTCAATTATTTAATGGCCAAGGAGGAAGGTATTCCTGAGGATATCACGGAAGATACAGAAGATGAGTCAACAACTGGTGATGAAGATAATGACCTTTCTGAAATCACTGACTGATGTATGCTGAAAAAAACGGAGGGGAATATTTGGTAAACTAACCATCTAAACAGGAGTTTACCATGAGCAAAAAAAGAACAGAATATAGCGAAAGTTTCAAAGCTGAAGCTGTCGGTAAAATCAAAGAAAATGCTGGCAACGTCAGTCAAACAGCCAAAGAGTTGGGCATACCCATGAACACGCTTGCGAACTGGTATCGATTAGCCAACGATGGGCAACTAAAAGGTACGGATAGCTATAATCCCGAGTTAATGGCAGCGTTGGACGAAATCAAAGAACTTAAAAAACAGCTCAAAATTGCCCAGGAAGAGCGGGAAATATTAAAAAAGGCAACGGCGTACTTTGCAAAGAGTCAGTAGCCAAGTACGCCTTTATGCAACAAAATCGTCAAGGTTTTAGTATCAATCGAATGGCGAAAATCTTTGGCGTTGCTATATCAGGCTACTATGACTGGCTAAAGCGTGGGATCAGTAAGCGTAAGCAACACCACAATCGCTGTGAATTACTGGTCAAATCGGCTCACATAGATACACAGCAAAGCTATGGACATGAACGGTTACAGCAGCATTTGGCCAACCAAGGCCATGAAATCAGTCGCTACATGGTTCGTCAGATTAAGCAAGAAAAAGGGATTTACTGCAAACGCCACAAGCGATTTAAAGTCACCACTGACTCAAATCATAACAAACCAGTTTATGACAACCTGCTTGAGCAGCAATTTGAAGTTTGTGCCCCTAACGTGGCTTGGGTCAGCGATATTACCTACATTTGGACAAATGAAGGCTGGGTTTATCTAGCAGCGGTTAAGGACCTGTATAGCAAAGAAATCGTGGGTCATGCCCTAAACAAACGAATGACATCGGATTTGGTGTGTCAAGCACTGAATAATGCCATCAAGTATAAACGCCCTGCTATAGTCATAGCCCTTAAAAACAGTCACACAGCCAAAGAAAATAGAAGAATAACGTATCGATACAATCTATTCCCCAATCTTGACGTTTTTTCTTAACCCAAGCCCAAGTTTGCTCAATAGGGTTTAAGTCAGGACTATAAGGCGGTAACCATAGAATAGTGTGTCCTGAATCTTCAATGATTTTTTGAATA
>NZ_FUGD01000156.1 GCF_900162815.1 Psychrobacter pasteurii
AAGTCCTTGTTGTGAAGTTTGTCTTGGTAAACTCACTTTAGCAACTTCGGACTTCTTTTTTTATCTTTTTTTTGAGCGCTTATCCCGAACTGGGGTTATATTATATACAACATACTACAATATACTATTAAGGGATACAAAATCATGGTGAGCTATGCTGAAGAAACCGTAGAGATAAACTTGGTAAACTAAGCGTATTGACAGGAGTTTACCATGACCATGACCAAGAAAGTAAGAACCTACAGTGACGAATTTAAAGCTGAAGCCGTTAAGAAGATAGCAGACAATAACGGTAATGTTTCAGCCACAGCCAAGCAACTTGGCATAGCGATGCAAACGTTATCGAACTGGCAGAACAAAGCCAATCAAGGCAAGCTTGTTGGCACAGAGCAATATAATCCTGACCTTATGAGTGCTCTTAAAGAGATAAAGCAGCTCAAGCGGCAGCTCAAAGTGGCTGAAGAGGAACGCGAAATACTAAATGAGGAGGGATAAAGCGAAGCACTGCTTCGCCCCGACGCAAGGGGAGAGCTATGCTCGAGTTGGCGACGGCGTACTTCGCGAGAAACAGTTAGTCAGGTACGCCTTTATCAAAGACAACCAGTTCCTCTTTCGCATCACCACTATGTGCCGTGTATTAAGCGTTAAGCCCTCAAGCTACTACGATTGGCTAAGTCGTGACATCAGCGAACAGCAGGTACACCGCAATCAGTGCGAGCTACTAGTTAAAGCCGCTCACAGTGAAATGAAAGAACGTTATGGCGTAGATCGATTGCATGCTCATCTAAGCAAACAAGGCCACAACATTAGCCTGTATATGGTAAGAAGCATCAAAGAGGAACACGGCATCAAATGCCGTCGTCATAAGCGCTTTAAAGTCACTACTGACTCCAATCACAACAAGCTGGTCTATCCAAACGTACTGGATCAGAAGTTTGATGCTAAGCGCCCTAACGAGTCGTGGGTCAGCGACATCACCTATATCTGGACGAATGAGGGTTGGCTGTACTTAGCAGGGGTCAAAGACTTATACACCAAAGAGCTTGTCGGTTACGCTATTAACAAGCGTATGACC
>NZ_FUGD01000159.1 GCF_900162815.1 Psychrobacter pasteurii
TAGAGGCTCATGCCCGAGGCGTTGTCTTGCTTGTACCACAGCGCTGGGCACACAGGCCTGGGAGTCTATATTAAGACGCATCTGCTCTGTGATATACCAGATGGAACGGTTTCGATATAAAGCTGTGCCGATGACTATCCAAACAACGTGTTCGGCAGGTAGCTTCCGTCTTCTGATGCTTGCTTTGCCGGTATATTCTAAGGCCTGTTGTATCCAGTCAGGGTCTACTAATTCACTAAATTGTTCTAGGGTTTCTGGGATCCTTTTATGCGTCTCATTAATAGCGTCTTGTAGTCTCATAGTAAAATAGCCCATCTACTTATTAGATGGGCTATTTTATTACTTTTATTGAGTTTTTGCCTTAACTGACTGGCATTACCCTATTGGGTGCTTTTTTATGCCCGGTCATCTTGGGTATTGCTGAATAAGGCTTGACGATGTTCCTCTCTAATAGTCTCAGCTATCCAGATAACAAACTTTGCATCATGGAAAGCAGCGTAGGTGATTAGCTTGCCTAGGTGGTCATGGTCAGTTCTATTAAATTGATTTTCAATAATGACGTTTTTGTTCGTTCCTAAATCTTTAGCCAATAAATCGAGTGAAAAATCGCCACAATTAGCTTCTTCTTTGATAAGTTCTAAGTCTAACCCTATTACCTCACCTAAAACATTAATGTTACGAGCTAACCAAGGGGTAAAATCTAGAGCTTCATGTTTCCATATATCTCGAAGTGGAACCTTTATAATAGTTCCAAAGTCCATATCATCATTCATAATTAAACCTCTAGCATCAACTCAATTAAATTTTATAAATCTTAAGCACCTTCGTGGTTTAAGTGCTTTAATCATACAGGATATAAAAAAGGCTTAGTGAAAATTTATTAATAAGTCTACGACCTTAAATATATTATTAAATATGAACAATACTATGAATAACTATTTCGAAAGCCCCTTCCAAGGAAAATTACTAAAAGAACAAGTCACCAATCCCAATATTATCGTCGGTGAGTACAGTTATTATTCGGGCTATTACCACGGTCACAGCTTCGATGATTGTGCGCGTTATTTAGCACCTGATCGGGATGATGTCGATAAACTCATCATTGGGCGTTATTGCTCTATTGGCTCTGGTGCGGTGTTTATGATGGCGGGCAATCAAGGTCATCAAGCATCTTGGGCCAGTACTTATCCGTTTTTTTATCAACAAGACGAGCAGTTTGCTGATGCTATAGATGGCTTTGAGCGAGCAGGGGATACGGTTATTGGTAATGAGGTCTGGATTGGTTCTGAGGCGATGATTATGCCAGGAGTGACAGTCGGTGATGGGGCGATTATTGCCAGCCGTGCTGTGGTAACCAAGAATGTCGAGCCGTATTCTATTGTCGGCTCAAATCCTGCAAAACTGATTCGCTATCGCTTCTCGAAAGCTGAGATAGAGCAACTGCTTGAGATGCAGTGGTGGTTCTGGACAGAGGCTCAAGTTAAAGACGCCATGCCGTTGTTATGTTCCTCAAAAATTAATGAGCTTTATGAGTATTGGCAGCAACGGGTATCAAATTAAAAGTGGGTTTAACAAAAAAAGTAGCAGTCTGACTGCTACTTTTTTTATGAGTGTATGCTTATTAATCTATTAAATTCTAAGTAAAACCTTACCTTGTTTGTTCTTTTGAACTTTGCCAGACACGGCAGTTGTAATATCTTCTAAGTCATAAATCGCTTCAACAGGCAGTGATAACTGACCAGATATCACGCGGTCTTTTAGCTCGTTAATTAAACGATGCTTGTTCTCAATACTCATCTCACGGCTGGTTTTACTGCCCCAAAAGCCTTTAATAACCGCTTCTTTAAAAATAAGATTGCTTGGGTTTAACGTCATAGGCTGACCGGCCATGACCCCGAAGGAGACGAGTGTGCCACCACTGCCTAGCAGGGTTAATAAATCATTACTGGCTTCACCGCCGATTGAGTCGGCTGCGGCACTGATTGATGCGTCGCCCACAATGCTGCGGACTTTATCCATCCAGTCAGACTGCGAAGAGTCAACGACGTGCTCGATGCCCAACTGACGTAAAGCATCGGCAGCCTCTGGACGGCGAATAATGCTGATGCTGTTTACACCGCGGGCCGTAGCAAGCATAGCAAAAGACTTGCCCACAGCACCATTGGCGACGTTTAAAATGGCCCATTGACCAGGTTTTACTTCTAAAAATTCTAACAGCATCAACGCACTTAACGGCATGGCAATTAGCTGTGCGGCCATCTCATCTTCTAACTCGTCAGGAACAGGAAATACCATTTTCGCTGGTGCGGTAAAGTATTCTGCCCACGTGCCTTTGACGCTAGCTGCAGCAACACGTTGACCAACCTCGAATCCCTCTACATCAGTTCCGATGGCGTCAATAACGCCCAACGCCTCACTACCAGCAATAGCAGGCAAGTCAGGCTTATCACCGTATTGACCTCTAATAGTCACTAAATCGTGATTGTGGATAGAGGCTAAGATAGTTTTAACGCGCACCTCGTTAGGTGCAGGTTCGGGGATCGGATTATCAACGATACTTAACACATCAGAAGGTTTGCCATAGCTGTTATAACTTGCAGTACGCATAATAACTTCCCTTATTATTTATGATTATTTTATTAAATATGAGCGCTTTAAAATAAGCTCTCTAGGGCGTGTCCCTAATTTGAAAAATACAGATAAAGCCTTATTTTAATCCTATATATCAACAAAATATAGGGAAAC
>NZ_FUGD01000179.1 GCF_900162815.1 Psychrobacter pasteurii
CCAGCAAAGTTTGTTTGCTATTGGTTTGGATGTTTTGATTGATGGTTTGCGTGAGTATTTCTTTGCTGGCAATCGACGTGTGTTTGAGGTTCTAATAAGCTATTTGTCTCCTAGTCCACGACCTTTGAGACTTTGAGCATTTTTGTCGTGTACAGAGAATGCTCGTATAATAAAGAGGCGAGCTATGTTTAACGTCAACCGCTGTGATTAAATCAGCATGTAATGGCTCGTTTAATTCATTTTTTATAATGCTATATAGTGCTGACTCAATATGGTGGTAACTTAAAGCTGGCAGGTCGAGTAGACGTTGCAGTTTTTTTAAAGTCTCGGTAATCTGAGTCTGCTCTATTAGAACTGGATTTTCTAAAATAGACTGTAGTTCATACGAAAGCGGCAAACTAAACTCACGATCATAGCTTTGCCGATGTTGTAGTAAATGACTTCTGCGGTTTGTCGTGACATTTACTACAATATTCAAAGCATGATAACTACTATTTACCCCTTTCTTATAACTTAACCAAGTTCGCTGACCCTTATCTAGGCCCAGCTCGTAAGTGACATCTTGGACCCTACGTCCACTAGTAAGCGAAATCAAGATAATAGTATAACTAGAACGACTGTCACCACTTGAGAGCATCAAAAGCTGCCAAAGCCTATCAAAGAGTACTTGAATACTAGCTAAACTTAGCTGGCGCAGACTGGTCGGAAAACCAAACCCATTACGCCTTGCATGACGATAGTTGTTTTTAAGCTTCCATTGCTGAAGCTCTGAAGACTTGGCTGTATGCTTAGATGGCTTGAAGTCATTATCTAAAAGCGTTTCTGGATCATCATCTGCAAGGTTTTCATCGTACGATACATTATCATTCTCGTGCTTTATGCCGAATGCTGTGGCTCTAAGGGGCTCATCATCACTGTCATAGTAAAATTTATCTAAATTTGATTTGAAAGCTTCATTATTACTAGTTTTAGAATAGGTCTTACCTACAAACTCCTTATCTTCAGCTACGACCTCATAAGCCAGTCGGATACGACCAATCTTTCCTGCCAGCTTTTTATTGATGACTTTCCCTGAAACCTCTGAATGCTTTGTTATAGCTTCATATTTACGAATGCCCTCAAGCACGCCAGTTAATGTGTCATGCTGAGCATGTATATGAATGAGTTCATTAAGGATTTCAGACTGAGGATTATGAGCATTCAATCCCATTCTAACTCGTACACCCAGCTGATTCACTTTCGCAAAGTGTTTATCCTCTCGCAGTGTGATCCTTAAAATAATTTGCAGGTAAGCACTCATAAATTGCCAAGCATGGCTTTTACTATCTACTGCCCCATATTTTTTATAAAACAGTATGAGCATGTATGAGACAGCCCACTCTTCAATACTTTTAGCTTTAACAATCGCATCTGCTATGTCATCGCACTCATTGATCGTAAAGATCATCTCTGATGATTTAGGAATAAACTCACTATTTAAAGCAAAGCCCGGCTTCAAGCTCACAGCATAAGTAATCAATTCCTGTATCTTTAGACAGGCAGGAGAACTCTCAGGCACCAGCATATTTAATGCTTTCTTTAACCTATCCTTATTAACACTTGTCATAGTTAATTCACCATCCAGTCCATATTCATTGGTAGACCTACTAAGCCCTTCTCAATTGATATCTTAGACTGTTGGTACTCGAAATTTGTTCTAGCTATACCAGCAAAACAGCAATAGTTATTGATCGTCAAAATGTCAATACCCATTAATTTACAGATAATAGATTTGGGAGCCCCCTGTTTAAGTGCCTTGAACAACTGGGGATGATGTACATCTTTTGAAAACACTAAATTTAATACCTCAATCCACGACAGCATCTGAATGTCTTGGATACTTTCTGGTGTGACTAAACAGGGATATTTATCTGAGCTTCGTGATACCAATATCTGTTCAACCTTATTAAACTCATTAATAAAATACAACGTGCTGTCATTCCCTTCTATTAGCCTTAAAGGTGGCTGATAGAATTTATCTAAACCAAAAAAATCTATTTGATTATTTCTGGATCTAAATCTCTGCCATAGAGTGAGTGCATCTTCAGCATGAGGGTGGATAAGAATCTTAACTTTACTCAAATCAATAAGTTTTTGACTTGGCTTTAAATTAATATTTTTCATCTTATTAATTATTTAATGAATTATACTCATGTTATAGTTTATATACTTAAGTGTCAATACCACTATTTTGTAGTTGCTAGACTTGCACAATTAAAAACTATTTACGTATCTCTCAAATTTATAGCGTGCACAAAAAAACGCGTAGCTCATTAATATCAATGAGTTACGCGTTTTTACGTTTATTATCATTTTATCTAGGTGTCATGATTAAACCCAGGGTTTGAGTTTTCAAAGAGAA
>NZ_FUGD01000160.1 GCF_900162815.1 Psychrobacter pasteurii
AGCGGTTAGCGCAATAAATATGACGTTCTCTAGTGGATGATAGAGGTTTTTGTTTTGGCGTCTTGGGTCATTGAGTTTGGCAAAGAACTCTCTTGGATCATTGAGCATAATAGCTACCTCTTATGGATCGGTTGCTATATTTTACTCCTTCTTTGACTTTTTGTAGTGCGATTGCCCTGAATCAGCAAGCGACTGCTATTTTTTGCATTTATTACTGACGTTGCTGACTTTGGCAAATACTCAAATTTTACAATCCCTTTAAGTTTAGCACACGGTATGGTTAACGTAGACATGACAAGCATAAGGCGCTATCTCATAAGGCTGATAAGTTAACGCTACCCCTTGATTATTAATAGTTACATTACCAGTCTTATAAAATGGCCAATTCTTTTCAAAGAATCAACATCACTGTCAGTTTGTGTTATCCAGTTTATAAGCAGTATACGCCAATGCCTTGAACTTTGTTTGTTGGCCTAAAACTAACAAGGCTTGTAAAAAAAGTAGCAAGTCTTGCAAAAAGACTGCCCCTTATAATATCACTGCTTATAAATCAATAAATAGATAACATATATCAAAGCCACACTTATATTGTTGAAACTGTGTTTAAAATTATTTAACCCCCCTCTGTTTAATCCCTTAGCCTCTTTTAGCCCCTAGAATAATGACCATAAAAAAAGGCGCCCAATTGAGCGCCTTTCTTTTATTTTATAAATTATGCTTTATCTGTGGCTCTTTAGTGCTCACGGGTATTACTAAAGGTCACTTCAGGATAGCGATCTTGCATTAGCTGTAGATTAACTCGGCTTGGGGCCAGATAGGTTAAGTAGCCACCGCCATCAATAGATAATTGGTCGTGGGCTTTTTTCTTAAACTTAGCCAATACCGCTTCATCATCACAATGAATCCAGCGCACGGTCGCGATTGATACTGGCTCGAAGATACACTGAACTTTGTATTCTTCTTTTAATCTATGCGCCACAACTTCAAACTGAAGCACCCCTACCGCACCTAAGATTAAGTCATTATTAATCTGTGGCATAAACACCTGAGTAGCCCCTTCTTCACTCAGCTGTTGCAAACCTTTTTGCAGAGCTTTTGATTTTAAAGGGTCTTTTAGCACCACACGGCGGAATAATTCTGGGGCGAAATGAGGAATACCAGTGAAGTTAAGCTCTTCGCCTTCGGTAAAGCTGTCACCAATACTAATCGTGCCATGGTTGTGCAGACCGATAATATCCCCTGGATAGGCCTCTTCTAACGCTTCACGGTCACCCGCTAAGAAGGTCAAAGCATCTGAAATACGCACATCTTTGCCTAAGCTGACATGCTTCATCTTCATGCCTTTTTCATACTTGCCAGAGCACACTCGTAAAAAAGCAATGCGGTCACGGTGACGCGGGTCCATATTAGCCTGAATTTTGAACACAAAGCCACTAAAATTAGTCTCATTGGCTTCAACCTGACGCTCTTTAGCAGGGTGGCTCTTCGGTGCTGGTGAATGCTCAATAAGAGTATCTAGTACCATATTGACACCAAAGTTACCTAATGCCGTACCAAATAGTACTGGTGTCATCTCCCCCTTTAAAAACAGGTCAATATCAAAGTCTTCTAGCGCCATTTGTACCAGCTCGAGAGACTCTTCAAAAGCTGAAAATGCCAAAGTGCCTAAACGCTCACGAATGTCAGGATAGTCATAGCCCTCACGGGTTTCAATCTCTGTGATTTCGCCGCCATGACCCTTGCTATACAGATAAGTTTTATCTTCAGTCAGGTGATACACCCCAACAAAGTCTTGACCCATACCGATAGGCCAAGTGATGGGCACACACTTAATCTTTAGAACCGTTTCAATCTCATCTAACAGCTCTAATGGATCACGAATTTGGCGATCTAGCTTGTTGACGAACGAAATAATCGGCGTGTCACGCATACGACACACTTCCATTAATTTAATGGTTCGCTCTTCCACACCTTTTGCGCCGTCAACCATCATCAAGGCACTGTCTACCGCCGTTAGCGTACGATACGTATCTTCAGAGAAATCTGCGTGACCTGGGGTATCTAGTAAGTTGACAATATGGTCTTTGTAAGGAAACTGCATCACAGAAGTAGTGATCGAAATACCACGCTCCTGCTCCATGCTCATCCAGTCAGACGTGGCATGACGGTCAGTTTTACGACCCTTCACCTCACCGGCCACCTGAATGGCTTGACCCCAAAGCAATAGCTTCTCGGTCATGGTGGTTTTACCAGCATCGGGGTGAGAAATAATGGCGAAGGTGCGGCGTTTGGCAACTTCTTTGTTCAGAGTTTTTTGATCTACGCTCATAATGTGCTTTTCAACTTAATGTGGAAGGTGGTTCAGAAAAAATATTCAATTTGGAAATAGAGTAACAAACAAAATAAGAAATAATTGGAGAAATTAATGTGCGTATTGTAACGGATTTCTAATACGGGTGCAGAAGATGTTGGCTTAATAAGAGCTGAGTAAGACCAACTTACAAAGTAAGGGTAAAGCTTTACCACTCACAAACGGAAAACAGCAGGCGTTTTGTTATGCTGACACTAGATGTTGTACAGCTCTCTAAATGTACAACTCGCTAAAGATACAGCTACTAGCTAAAGATGAAGCTACTATAAATTATAAAAAAGGAATGATATGAAAACTTTATATACCACTCAAGCCACAGTAACCGGCGGTCGTACGGGTTCAGCAAAGTTAAATGACAGTGATCTAACCATCAATATGGTTGCGCCAGGTTCTGGCAAAGACGGTAACAACCCAGAACAACTATTTGCGATGGGCTATGGCGCTTGTTTTGATGGCGCACTTGGCGTTGTAAAACAAATGCAAGACATTAAATTTGACTCAACCATCGAAGTTGATGTGAGCTTATTGCAGGGCGAAGGCCACGACTATAACATTGGCGTTAAAATTCACGTCATTGCGAGCAATACTGACCTAAGCGCAGAAGATGTGCAAAAAGCCGTTGAAAAAGCACATGAGGTTTGCCCTTATTCTAAAGCAACCCGTGGCAATATTGAGGTTGAAGTTAGCTCTGAAGTTAAATAGCCAGACGCTACCTAGTTTCAACTAATTTCCTTGACTTCCTCCGCTCGCTAAACCGAGGGGATTCCTACCTCTAGACGGTCAAGCCCGACCGCAAGGATATTCTTAGCAGCATTGATATCTCTATCATGCCCTGTGCCACACTCAGCACAAGTCCATCCTCTTATTCGCAAGCCTGCTCTACCTTTTGGACTACTGTCACTTATTTTGTGGCAGCACGAGCAGGTCTGGGTAGTGTAACTCTCATTTACCATCTCAAACTGACAACCTGCATGCTTGCATTTGTATTCCAGTTGTCGTTTAAGTTCAAACCATCCTGCATCGTATGTCGATTTAGCTAGCTTGGTTTTTTTAGTTGTAAATGAGCGTGATTTAACATCACCAACTACAATTAAGCCGTTATCTTTAACAAGCTTGGTGGTGAATTTATGAATTAAGTCTAATCTTGTAT
>NZ_FUGD01000162.1 GCF_900162815.1 Psychrobacter pasteurii
GCAGATAAAGTGTTAACCCATCACTGATGGGTTAAAAAAAGCGGTGAGTTCCACCGTGTTAGCCTGTGGAGACGATGTAAGACCTGAGTGTAATCACAATGGCAGACGTCTATGAAGCAGGAAGAAAACTCTAAAACTATGTGAGTAGGGTTAGGTAAGTTTTTCGGAACGGGTAATAAAGTTATCGAAGTTTAAAAATGAGTTCATGAGCTAATCTCCCTATCAGTTAGTTGTCAGATTTTTTGTAATAAAAATAGCTTACTATTAAAATTCGACTTAGATAATCACTTCTAAACTGAATAATAAGAGTAAAATTTTTACAAAAAGTAATATTTTATAATATTACAGAAATAATTAGATAAGTTAAACTAACTTATCAATTAAACATTCAATGACTCTGAATTGAATATTGGGGAATCACTTAACTACCAAACTTTAATTGAGCTTTAATAGGCTATCAGCAACAATAATAAAAAAACCTATCGAAGATAATGTTTACAAGATTAAAAATCGAATCCAATAAGAGATAATCATGATGGAGTTAAGAATATTAAAGTCAGAAGTCACCAACCCTTGGTTTAACTTGGCCACTGAAGACTGGATTTTCCAAGAGCTGGACCCAGATTCACACACCTTATTTTTATGGCGAAACGCAGAGACCGTAGTTATCGGCCGTTCCCAAAATCCTTGGGTAGAATGTAAAACCGATAAGATGGAAGAGGACGGCGTCTATTTGGCACGTCGTCAAAGTGGGGGCGGGGCGGTATTCCATGATTTGGGCAACACCAACTTTACTTTTTTATCCCCCAGAGAAGATTACAACCAAGATGCTAACTTCAAAATTATTATTAATGCCCTAAAAAAATTAGGCATTGAGGCCACGCAATCAGGCCGCAATGATATGCAGGTGGGCGATCGAAAAATATCTGGCAGTGCTTTTAAACACTCAATTGACCGCAGCTTCCATCATGGCACTGTACTGGTCAATGCCAATATGCAAAAGCTAGGCGATTACCTAAATCCGCATCCGCTTAAACTCCAAGCTAAGGGGATTAAATCAGTTCGTTCACGGGTTGCCAACTTAGTAGATTTTAATGAAACTGTTACCCATGAAAGCCTGTCGGAAGCGATTATCGAAGCTTTTTGTGAGTATTATGGCCAAACGGTGGAGGTTGAGGAGCTAGACGAAGCTTCATTAAAAAAAGAGCCTCATCTCAATAAATATTATGAGCAAATGGCGGACTGGATCTGGCGCTTTGGTAAAACGCCTGCCTTCTCCCATCATATCGAGACCCGCTTTGATTGGGGTATTATTGATTTGCATTTGGATGTACAGCAAGCGGTAATTACCGATGTGGTTATCTTCTCTGATGCCTTGAATGTCGAGCTGATTGATGAGTTAAAACAAGCCCTGATTGAGACTAAATATACCATCACTGATGTGAAAGCTAAGCTAGAGACTCTTAAGGTAGAACGGGCGGATTTGGCGGATCAAGTAAGTGGTTTTGAGCAGTGGTTGGTGAGTGAGATGGAAACCTAATCACTGTCTCATTTTCTAATATTAAACGTAGTTTTACACTTGATAACTTAATATAAGCATCCGGTTTTGTAATATATATTAATAAACTATAAATGCTAAAAAATGAGTTATTTGGAGTTTTACTGTGTTTGATATTAAGTCGTTATTTAAAAAAGAAGTTGAAAAACAATTAACCGATGTTGAAGACTATATCTTCATGCCTGAACGTATCCATTTGAAAGTGGATGGGGGTGAGCTTAATTGTGTGCTAAATAGTGATGGTAGCGTCAATATTTTTTATACCAAGCAAGGGGTAACTGAAGTACGGGTTGCCGCTCGCAAACACCCGCTGACTGCTTTTGAAACTGAACTGCAGCATGGGTTATACGATGATCTGATAGAAGACCTTATCAAAGAGGTTGATAAGACAGTTGAGGGTGAGTCAAAGTACTTTCGCAATGTCGTGCTTCCCGCCACGGCTTCTTTGACTAGGCCTAAAGACTAGACATAGACAGACCGTCTATACCTAAACCTTTTTTACGGTCTATCTACTTAGGATCTATTTCTCTATTTTCGCTAATTAAGAGCCATCGTTATCAAGGAGTTGCCTTGTTGATACGGTGGCTTTTTAATGTGCGTTTGCGTTTCTTAGCATCCACCTCAAACTGTTCTATTTCATCTGGGCTAAACCCTCGGCGTCTGGCTTTTACATATCTTAGATAAGCGGGGATGTGTGTTTACCCCAAGTATCTATCGAGATAAGGTAAGCAGCCGGCGTAGTTTCCCTTGAATTTGGCATGATGAAAATCGTGATAGACAGGCCCTTCATAAAGAGGAAATAAATGAGCAGGATTCCAAGGGATGTCATAGCCAATATGACCATCAGCCCCTTCAACTTGACGCAAAATTACCCATAACCAAACCACATAAATGTGCGCACCCAACAAAATTGGTCCCACCAGTGTCAACGAAGCAGTCAGGGTGTATTCAACCCAATGCATATAGTTGCCATTAATGGCGCAGGTGTTGTGAACACGGTGGTGCACGCTGTGAATGTTCTTCATTAGCCATTTGTTTTCATGCATTTTGCGATGCATGAGGTAGTACAAAAAGTCATCGAGCAGAACAAAGAAAAACAGCTGAGCGATGATGATATACCAAGCCGGCAACTCGCCATTATGCACACCAGTGAGCTTCAATAAAGGCCAAACCAAGACCAGTAGTGCGGCAACTATGATGTTATTGATGATGATTCGGCCAATTGACGGCATTAAGAATTTTTTGACTTCAAATGGCTTTTGTTGGATTTTATATTTGCGTAGTGAGGCAGGATCTTTCCACGCAACAATGGTCCAAGGAATGGCTAGGGCCAGAAAGGCGGTCATACTGATGGCAAGCGTTGCCATTGGGAACATCCAAAACCAAGGGTTACAAACAGTAATCACAAATCTACATAAAAATATCTATAATTACTCACTATGAGTAAATTATTAAGTATAAAACAAGCAGCTAATCAGTTAGG
>NZ_FUGD01000163.1 GCF_900162815.1 Psychrobacter pasteurii
GGTCATACGCTTGTTAATAGCGTAACCGACAAGCTCTTTGGTGTATAAGTCTTTGACCCCTGCTAAGTACAGCCAACCCTCATTCGTCCAGATATAGGTAATGTCGCTGACCCACGACTCGTTAGGGCGCTTAGCATCAAACTTCTGATCCAGTACGTTTGGATAGACTAGCTTGTTGTGATTGGAGTCGGTGGTGACTTTAAAGCGCTTATGACTACGACATTTAATGCCGTGTTGCTCTTTGATGCTTCTTACCATATACAGGCTAATGTTATGGCCTTGCTCGCTTAGATGAGCATGCAGTCGATCTGCGCCATAACGTTCTTTCGTTTCATTGTGAGCCGCTTTAACCAGTAATTCAGACTGGTTGCGATGTATCTGTTGGTCGCTGAGATCACGACTTAGCCAGTCGTAATAGCTTGATGGCTTAACCCTTAACACACGGCACATAGTGGTGATGCGAAAGAGGAACTGGTTGTCTTTGATAAAGGCGTACCTGACTAACTGTTTCTCGCGAAGTACGCCGTCGCCTTTTTTAGTATTTCGCGTTCCTCTTCAGCCACTTTGAGCTGCCGCTTGAGCTGCTTTATTTCTTGAAGAGCACTCATAAGATCAGGATCATATTGCTCTGTGCCGATAAGCTTGCCTTGATTGGCTTTATTATGCCAATTTGAGAGCGTTTGCATGGCAATGCCAAGCTGCTTTGCAGTGGCTGAGATATTACCATTATTGTCTGATATCTTCTTGACGGCCTCGGCTTTAAATTCGTCACTGTAGGTTCTTACTTTCTTGGTCATGATAAACTCCGATTAATACGCTTAGTTTACCAAGTTTACCTCTACGGTTTCTTCAGCATAGCTCAAACTTTGTATAACAATAAAGCTTAAGTTGAATGTTATTAATTAAGACATGAGTAATTCTCGTCTATTTGTTATTTAATTATTATAAAAATCAGGGATAATAGCGGTACTCTTTCTTTAATGTAACTTTTGTTTACTAATTGGGTTTAGTCATGACAACTTCTTATAGCACTTTGTACAAAAGCCTTATTCAGGCTTCTAAAAAATCACATTTCAATAAAGGCACTTGGGCTTTAATGGCTTCTGCTTTGGCTTGTGTCCCTGCTGTAGCTGCCGAAACTGAGCTGGCTACACAAGATGATATGCCGGTTGCTTATTTCCCAAAAATCACGGTTACTGCAACACGCACTCCGACTGCTGTTAACAACACCATTGCTCAAACTCGTGTTATTGATAGTGAAGAGTTAAATACTTATAAAGGTCAAAGTGCGCTTGACGTTATTAAACGTCAACCAGGGTTTACTTACAAACAAAATGGTGGAATGGGTACAACCAGTAACTTTTATCTACGTGGCTATGATAATAAAAGTATTTTAGTATTAATTGATGGAGTTCGTTATAGTTCTCTGAGTGCTGGTGGTGCTTCACTAAACTTATTACCTGCGGACCAAATCGATAGAATCGAAGTCCTTTATGGGGCTTCAGGCACTAGTATGTATGGAGCCGATGCTGTAGGTGGTGTGATTCAAATCTTTACTAAAGGTGCAAATGTGGATGAGAGTAGCTTCTCGGTAACCGCAGGCGCTGGTAACAATGATCATTACCTCTACGGTGCCTCCGCTCAGATACGTAATGACAATGGCACCAGTTTAAGCCTATCAGCAAGTCACAATGAAACCAAAGGACATAACGCTACTCTAGTGGGCTTTCTACCGAATGGCAAACTTGCTAATAATACAGATGATGACGGTTTTAAAAGCGACAATTATAGCTTACGTCTGAATCAGAAAATTAATAAAGATCTAGATTTTAGTATCACTGGACTTTACAGCGAATCAGAAACGGAGTTTGATAGCGGTTCAAGCTCAGCCATAGGCAAAGACTATACCAAGTCTAGACAAAAAAATGGTGCAGCCCAAGCTTTCGCTAATTGGCGTTATGCATCAAATTCTAATATTAAGTTGACCTATGGCCACTCTATTGATGAATCTGATACTCCGACTGAGCCAAGTTTATTTAAAACCAAACAAGACCAATTCAGCTTGGTTGGCCAACACCAATTACCTCTTGGTATTGGTATTTATGGTGCTGAATACTTAAGTCAGAAACTTGACGGTTATATGAATATCTATCCTGAGCCAGATTATATCCCTACTAAATTTGACTATAACCCAAAAGATAGAAAAGTCACCAGCGGCTTTCTAGGCTATTTGATGTCTTATAATAATATTGATATCCAAGCTAACGTACGTCATGATAACTACTCAGACTTTGATGATAAAACTACTTACAATCTAGGAGTAGCTTATCATTTTACTCCAGAGTTTCGTTCTGGCATTAATTATGCTAAAGGTTATCGAGTACCTACCTTCAATGACTTATATTATCCAGAATACGATAATCCTGACTTAAGTCCAGAAACTAGTAACAACTATGAAGCCTTTTTAGATTATAGTACGGGGCTACAGTCGACACGTTTGACAGGTTATTACAATAAAGTCGATAACTTCATTTTATCAGAGGCACCTACTTATATCCCAGAAAATATATATAAAGCTAAAATTAAAGGGGTGACTTTATCCTCTGACTGGAATATAGATAACTATCTTATTGGGTTTAGCTATGATTATCAAAAAGCCGAGGATGATAGCGGCAAAGGTAACGATGGCAACTACTTACCTAATCGTCCTAAGAATAAAGGGACGATTTATCTAGGGTATCAACTGCCTGATTTAAACATTAGAGCAGAGTATGAATATGTCGACGATTTTTATGGTAACATCGAAAACACTAATAAACTCGACAGTTATAATTTGGTAAACCTTAGTGGTAACTATCAGCTAACTCCTGCTCTTTCCATGTCAGCTCGTTTAAACAACGTATTTAACGAAAAGTATGTAACATCTACAGGCTATAGCACAGATGACGGAACTAACTTCTTTACCTCACTAACCTATACTTGGAAGTAGAAAATAGTTAATTTATAAAATATTAATAATCAAAAAAACCACCCAACAGGGTAATGCCAGTCAGTTAAGGCAAAAACTCAATAAAAGTAATAAAATAGCCCATCTAATAAGTAGATGGGCTATTTTACTATGAGACTACAAGACGCTATT
>NZ_FUGD01000164.1 GCF_900162815.1 Psychrobacter pasteurii
TTTACGGATATTACTAATTTGCAGGTGCAATCGTGATAGCTTGGCTTTCGCTTTAGCACGATTGTTACTGCCTTTTTGTTTACGACTTAATTGACGACTCAACCTTTTAAGTTTCTTGAGTTTCACCTTAAGTGGCTTAAGTGCTTTGACTTTAGTACCGTCTGACAAGGTGATTAAGTCAGTAATACCTAAGTCTACACCAGTTTGCTTACCTGTCTTTTTAGCAAGGTTTACAGTATCTATTTCAACGGCAACAGAGACAAACCATCTCCCACCTCGACTAAAGATTTTAGCTGAGATTATTTTACCGTCAAAGCGCAGGGCTTCACGCATACGAACCCAACCTAGATTTGGTATGCGAATCTGTCTGCCTTTAACAGCAAACTGGTCATTAGACAGGCTAAAC
>NZ_FUGD01000165.1 GCF_900162815.1 Psychrobacter pasteurii
CCAAAAGGTAGAGCAGGCTTGCGAATAAGAGGATGGGCTTGTGCTGAGTGTGGCACATGGCATGATAGAGATATCAATGCTGCTAAGAACATCCTTGCGGTCGGGCTTGACCGTCTAGATGTAGGAATCCCCTCGGTTTAGCGAGGGGAGGAAGTCAAAGGTAATGCCAGTCAGTTAAGCAAGAGACTTAGCGAAAATGTGGTTTTTTAAAACCAGAGGACTCCATAAATAACGGGCTTTAGAAAAAACAAATTTTACGATTCCGCTATAAAATCTCTTAACTGACAGGCGTTAGTCCTTTATAGGGCCGGTTTTTTTAGGTCGTAAACAATTAGATATTAAAAAAGTGTCTATAAAAATTGGCTACGAGACTTACTCAACTGAATTAGAAATCGGTTCAGTGGCTTCAGACTGAGTAGGGGCTGGGTTATTTTTTAAGTAAGCCGCTCTGCTGGCTTGTTGTTGCATTTCAATCTCACGAAGCTTTTGCTCTTTTATTTCGTTGACCGCGCTACTTAGCTGATCACTAAGGTCCTGTGACTGCTGAGCGGTATTGGCATAGTCATTACTTCCAATTAAGGGGTTTTGCTCTACCTTGGGTAAGTCTCTGGGTAGCAAAACAGCATCATTTGGATTCACCACAGGCTGGGGAGTATATGCACTGCTGTCTAAGGGCGGGTTTGTGTTTTGTTGTTTTTCGCTATTTTGAGTCGTACTTTTTACAGGCTCACTTTTATCTTTGTTACTTCCCTTATCCTCTTTATCATTCTCCTTTTTGGCCTCATCTGCTTTAGAATCACTCTCTGACTTGGTCGCCTCATCTTTCTTATCATTGCCAGATTCAGTGTCATCAGAACTGTTCTCATCAGATTTTTCATCTGTTTTATCTTCATCGCTCACTTCCTCATCTGTAGAGGAACGCTCTTCTATTAAAGTCAGTAAGACTTCTTTTTCGTGTTCTAAATCTTCAGAATCTGTAGCCGTTTCAGTCGTCTGCGTTATGGCTTCTGATTCGTTAGCAGTTGTGTCTTTTTGACTATTAAAAAAAACAATTAATAAAAGGGCGTGTATGACTAAAGCAAGGGCTATTGCAGGTAGCCACTTTCTTATTGTTCCTTTGTCTTGAGGGGAGGTGGGTGGCTGTTTTTCACTTTGCATGGCTGTCCGCTCTTTTCAAATAAAACATAGTGGGAATTGATTGAAAGCCTGATAAATAGCTATACCCATTATAAGACTACAGTTATTAAATCACCTAATTTAGATTAAAGGGTAATAAAAATTTATTTAAAATTAGACTTGGTTATAAGTCGATTTATGTAGGGTTATGATTTTAAAAGGATAAGCAATAAAGATAGTTAAATAAAAATATAAAAATATCATCAATAATAAAGAAAAAATCAATAATATGCTTTTTATTTGTAACATTATAGGTTTATACTTAACCATAGGGTTAATTTTTCTAATTAATATTGTGCGGGTGTTAAGTTTATTTAACCAAGATACTAAGTGATTAAAAACATAGCTCATAGAATGAAATTAATTAAAGGAAGTTTTATGGAAAGTTTAAAAGTGAGCGTGGTTTACGGAAGCCTAATGGTAGCTATGTTAAGTTTTAGTCAGGCAGGTGTAGCCCAGACAACTCAGCAGGCGTCTAAAAAGTGGTCGATGCCCATCCGTAACTGGACGTCTGCTCTTAATCGCTTTATGATTATGTTCGATGAGCGTGTTAGTAAGCATTTAATCTAAATTGCAGTTACACAGAATTCGGGATGGGCTCTTTTTGTTTAACAAAATATGAACTGCAAATATCTTTACCAAAACCCAATCAAACAAGCGTAAAAACTACCAATTTGATATAATCTCTGCCTAAATACAGACAGCGAATAGCGATTTATTATGCAAACTAATTTTTCACAGCCGCAAACCTTTAATCCTGCTGATATGGCCTATAAGGTTTTAGATAATAATCAAGATGAAGTGCTTGATACTCTAAACGATGAGGAAGACTCAGAGCTTGAGCTATCCGATGAGCAAGATGTAGAACATAAAGGGGTAAAATCTACCCGCTTTAAGAAACTACAAAAGAAGCTGCGTAAACAGGTATCTCATGCCATCCGTGACTTCAATATGATTGAAGACGGTGATGTGATTATGGTGTGCGTGTCAGGCGGTAAAGACAGCTACACTTTGCTTGATATCCTACTGTTTTTAAAGCGCATTGCTCCAATCAACTTCGATGTGGTGGCCGTAAACTTAGACCAAAAGCAACCAGGTTATCCAGAAGAGGTCTTGCCAAATTATTTGCAGCAGCAAGGCATACCCCATTATATTTTAGAAAAAGACACCTATAGTGTGGTTAAAAGTGTGGTGCCAGAGGGTAAAACTTATTGCTCAGCTTGCTCGCGCCTGCGCCGTGGTTCTTTATACGGATTTGCTAAGCAAATTGGAGCAACTAAGATTGCTTTAGGTCACCATCGCGATGACATCTTAGCGACTTTTTTCTTGAACTTATTTCATGGTGGCTCATTAAAAGCTATGCCGCCCAAGCTACTTAGCGATGACAAGCAAAACGTGTTGATTCGCCCCTTAGCTTATGTTGAAGAAAAAGACATTGTCAAATATGCTCGTTATAAAGAGTTCCCAATTATTCCGTGTAACTTGTGTGGCAGTCAGGAGAATCTACAACGTGCGATGGTAGAAGATATGCTGCGTGAGTGGGATGATGCTCACCCGCAGCGTTTGGCCTCTATCTTTAAAGCGATGCAGAACGTAGCACCTTCACAACTGGCTGACCGCAAATTGTTTGATTTTGAAAGTTTACAGTTAGATCGTGATGATAGTGAGCGCCCTTTTGAAGGGGTAAATATTCAGGTGGGTGGTGAAGATAATTTGGCAGAGATTGGTTTACCGACACAACCAGAAGTTAAGCCTTTTGAAGAAGCCAATAAAGTGAATAAGATACCTACAATTAACCCAATTATAGATTAAAAAAAGAGAGCCAATTGGCTCTCTTTTTTATTGCATGAATCTTTATCACCAGTCGCCGTAAAACCACCCACTTCAGGGGGTGGATATAAGGCGACACACACTGTCGTAAGAAGTCGTTGAAGGGTTGTAAGTCAAAATTAAACTTGCCATACTAAACATATGAAAACACTCAAGCTACGCATTAAAGACAAACACATAAAAGAGCTGAATCGTCTAAGCGGTTCGGTAAACTTCGTGTGGAACTATGTTAATGCGTTAAGTTTTGAGCATCTAAAACGTACCGGTAAGTTTTTTAGTGCCTATGATCTAAGTGAGTACACCAAAGGTAGCGGTGAGTATTTAGGATTACACAGTCAAACACTGCAAGCTATCAATGAAACTCACGCCAAGGCGCGTAAGCAGTTTAAAAAAACCAAACTTCATTGGCGCAGCAATCGTCCTGATGCAAAACGCAAAACACTGGGCTGGATACCTTTTAAAAAGTCTGCTATCAAATACCTAAGCACAAGACAAACGGGAAAGAAAGCACTTAAATCAAAAATTCAGCTATCACTATCTAAAGGTCAAAAGCTCCTCATCGATGTATTCGATAGCTACAACCTCAGTCTATATCAAATCAACACGCTTGAGATAGTACAAGACAGTCGTAATCGTTGGTATGCGTGTATCACCGTTAAAGACTTTCCTAAGCAAGTAAGTGGTAAGGGCAGCGTTGGAATTGATTTA
>NZ_FUGD01000014.1 GCF_900162815.1 Psychrobacter pasteurii
TGACGATAATAATCAAACCACACCTGTCTTGGCGATTGATAGCCCAAACCCTTTTGAATCCTCGTCTGATTGTAGTACAGCTCGATATAACTGATAATATCATTGATGGCTGTGAACCTTGTTTTATAGTCTTGATGATATACCAGCTCATTCTTTAATGTGCCCCAGAAGCTTTCTATCGGAGCGTTATCGAAACAGTTGCCTTTGCCGCTCATTGAGCCTATAAATTGATGCTGCTTAATGGTCTTGTGGTAGGCGTGACTGCAATACTGACTGCCTCTGTCTGAATGAACGATTAGCCCTTTGCTTGGACGTTTACTCTTGATGGCCATATTTAGTGCTTTGCAAACTAAATCTGCGGTCATACGCTTGTTAATAGCGTAACCGACAAGCTCTTTGGTGTATAAGTCTTTGACCCCTGCTAAGTACAGCCAACCCTCATTCGTCCAGATATAGGT
>NZ_FUGD01000168.1 GCF_900162815.1 Psychrobacter pasteurii
CGTTTAAGTTCAAACCAACCTGCATCGTATGTTGATTTAGCCAGTTTGGTCATCGAATTGGTAAATGAGCGTGATTTAACATCACCAACCACAATTAAGCTGTTATCTTTAACAAGCTTGGTGGTGAATTTATGAATTAAGTCTAATCTTGTGTTTTTGATTTTAGCGTGGATTGCTTTAACACGCTTTTTATTCTTAGCACGCTGGGCTACTGCTAATTTATTCGCCCACTTTTGCGTTTGCTTAATAATTAGCTTGTCACCATTTGAGGTAGTTGCAGACTCTTTTAAGCCTAAATCAATACCAACGCTGCCCATACCACTTGCTTGCTTAGGAAAGTCTTTAACGGTGATACACGCATACCAACGATTACGACTGTCTTGTACAATCTCTAAGGTGTTTATTTGATATAAGCTTAGGTTGTAACTATCGAATACATCTATGATGAGCTTTTGACCCTTAGAAAGCGATAGCTGTAGGGTTGATTTAAGTGCTTTCTTTCCCGTTTGTCTTGTGCTTATATACTTGATAGCAGACTTTTTAAAGGGTATCCAGCCCAGTGATTTACGTTTGGCATCAGGACGGTTGGTGCGCCAGTTAAGTTTGGCCTTTTTAAACTGTTTGCGTGATTTAGCGTGAATCTCGTTAATGGCTTGTAAGGTCTGACTGTGTAATCCTAAATACTCACCGCTACCTTTGGTGTACTGGCTTAAATCATAAGCACTAAAAAACTTACCGGTACGTTTTAAATGCTCAAAGCACAGCGCATTGACATAGTTCCACACAAAGTTCACCGAACCGCTTAGCTGATTCAGCTCTTTTATGTGCTTGTCTTTAATGCGT
>NZ_FUGD01000057.1 GCF_900162815.1 Psychrobacter pasteurii
CAAAGAGGTCAAATAATAACGCCGTTCAGTGTGGCTATCTTCACCTATAATACGAGTGGACTCAACCATAGCCACGGCACTTAAACCTGTCCAATCAGACTTGTTATCTAACCAATCTATCTTTGTAGATAGCGCATAACGTCTTACTTCTATACGACCATGATCTTTATCAACAGTTTCATTGACGGGTAAATTACCTGAATCAAATTGTGTGTCTAACCAAAGCTTAACGTCGTCATATAAATGCTCATGGTTTCTTTTCAAGGACAAGATATAATCGGCTTTAGCTTTAACAAGCTGCTTACAGACATCCTTTTGACAATACATCGCATCCCCGGTCACAACACTGCCCTTAATATTGATCATATCAAGCAGTCTAGGCAGTGTCGTTATCTCGTTGTCTTTACTATTTACTTGCGTTTGTGCTAATACCAATTTAGTTTCACTGGCAAAGGCAGTGACCAAATGAATAGAGTCTGTATCTTTAAAGCCACCTTGGAGAAATTTACCATCAATGGCAATGTGTGTATGGTCTTTAACACTTTCGGTCATCCAATGAGCAAAGCATAGGGCAAAGTGATCTTTGTCTATCATTTTCATGACATTTCCAAAGGTGTCATGCGAGGGTATACCGTAAGGCATATTAAGAACCTTCTCAAACCATGACCTGTTCTCTTTGGCAAAGTCTTCGACACTCACCCAGTCGTTATAGCCGCAGATAAAAGCGGTTAGCGCAATAAATATGACGTTCTCTAGTGGATGATAGAGGTTTTTGTTTTGGCGTCTTGGGTCATTGAGTTTGGCAAAGAACTCTCTTGGATC
>NZ_FUGD01000171.1 GCF_900162815.1 Psychrobacter pasteurii
GCATGGGCTGTCCTTGTTCTCTAGCTTGATTACGCCAATTATATAGGGTTTGTACACCTATGCCTTCACTTCTTGCAACTTCTGATACACTTAAGTTATGTGGCGGCGATAGCTTGCTTAATATAGCTTGTTTTCTCTCTTCACTGTATCTGGACATCTTTGTTCCTTGTTACCCCCTTTTACTTGATTGTTAGGGGTGACAACTATCCTGACACAGGGGG
>NZ_FUGD01000172.1 GCF_900162815.1 Psychrobacter pasteurii
TGGCAATACCCTGCTCAATGAGCGGTCTGGTAAATCTTGGGCTGGTAAACTGAGAGCCTTGATCCGTATTAAAAATCTCACAGCGTAACCCATTGTGCAGTAAGCTACTTACCGTATCAACGCAGAAATCCGCCTCAAGCGTGGTAGATAGCGACCAGTCTAGAACATAACGACTGTACCAATCTATCACCGCCATCAAATACACGAAGCCCTTGGCTAGGTGAATATAGGTGATATCAGTACTCCACACTTGATTACAACGGCTAATCGGTACATGCCTAAGCAAATACGGGTAAACTTGATGTTTAGAGTTAGGCTTACTCGTGTTAGGATGCTGATAAATGGCATCTAGCCCCATTTGCCGTAGTAAGCGCCTAACTCGCTTTTCTCCCACTTGATAGCCTAGTTGCCTCAAATACGCTGTCATGCGTTTAACCCCATAAAAT
>NZ_FUGD01000054.1 GCF_900162815.1 Psychrobacter pasteurii
TCGGCATGCCGTGGTGGTTATGGATGGGGCGCTATGGCACCAACCAAGTTTGGATCAAGACAATGTGACCATGCTTAAATTGCCTCCCTACTCACCTGAGCTTAACCCTGCTGAACAGGTATGGCAGTACCTTAAACAGCATTGGTTGTCTAATCGCTGTTTTGAGAGTTATGATGCGATTGTCGATGCGGCATGTGACGCTTGGAATGCATTGTGTAATGAGACTAACTTAATTAGGTCTATCACTCAGCGGGAGTGGTGCGACTTGAGTGTTATTTTTTAGAATTGGTATAAAATCATGGTCGATAGGATAATCATAAAGGTTGCCATCACGCTTAATAGCGCTAAGGTAAACATAGGATATTGAAGTGTGCGCAAATCGAGCATGGGATTGTCGATTTTAAATTGTCTGATAGCAAATACAATTAATGAGCTCAGGCCAATCGCCAGTGCAGCAATTACAATGAGGCTTGCCCAGCCTTGATGACCCGCAACACTAAAGCCATAAACGATACCACCAAAGCCTAGTGTCGATAAAATAATGGATAGTACGTCAATCTTAGGTTTGGTTAATATGGTCACGTTTTGGACATAAATATAGCCGTAGACCAAAGTAAATAACAAAAATGGCAAGATGAACCATAAGATCCAGTTCCAGCTTAATACCTCAATAATTAGTCCAGAAGCAGCTGGACCAACTGCGGGTGCAGACATCATTACCAAGCCCACAGCGCCCATAATCAGTCCTCGTTTCTCAATAGGGAAGATAATGAGCACGGTATGGAACATCAGCGGAATCAGTAGGCCTGTGCCGATTGCCTGAACGATTCGTCCTAATAATAAGACATTAAAGGTTGGAGCCATGCCAGATAAAACGACACCTGCGATTGAAAATAAGACAGATGTGATAAACAGTTGGCGTGTCGTTAGCCACTGGATTAATAAAGCAGTAACCGGAATAAGGATACCCATCGTTAATAGGTAACCGGTGGTAATCCACTGTACGGTGGAGGAAACCACATCAAACTCTTGCATTAAATTACCAAGAGCCATGTTTAACGCGGTTTCGCTAAACAGTCCAATAAAGCCGGCAATCAAAAAGGAGATTAAAATTGGAACAGCTCTAACGACGTTCTGATTTTGATCTATAGTGGTGTGGGACATTTTACTCTCTTATTGCTAATTGAGTTTGTAAGTTAAAAAGTAAGGTTAAAAAAGATTATTTCTCGATAGGTCTTTCAGTAAATAGGGACGGAATCTGTTCTGCTATTTGTTCTAAAGGTTGGCCACTTTTCATGGTGAAGGCCAAAAGAATGCCGCCTTCAGTTAGCGCATGAAACACGGTGGCCAAACTGTTGGCTTGTTGCTCATCATAGCCAGCGGCTATAAATTTCTTGGCATAAACGGCTTGCCAGTCTTTAAAGGTAGATTCACAGGCCAAGCGAATAGGTTCACTGGTAGAGTGCTTTTCACCAGCAATGGTGCCAATCGGAGAGCCGATGGGCTTTTCACCTTCACCAAACATCTGGGCTAGGGTATAGACATAAGCTTGTAGCGCTTGTATCAGATTTTCCTTGTCGGTAAAGACTCGTTGAATGTCTTCCATGACCAAGCGCTTGGTGTTTTCAATGGCGGCAATAGCTAACTGCTCCTTACCTTCAGGGAAGTAGTAATACAGTGAGCCTTTAGGTATGCCGCTTTCTTCAATAATGTCGTTTAGACCCACGCCGCAATAACCGCGAACCATAAACAGGCGTGATGCCGTATCAATTAAAACGTCTTTTGCTTTGGGTTTTTTACTCATTTCTACATCCTTTGTTAAAATTATAACAACTGGTCTATTAGTTGGCGTATGGTAGAGATAGAACTCTTAGCTGTCAACGTCATAAATTTATGCCAAGACTGAATTTAGATAGGGGTGCCATTAAGTAATAAGCCCTAAAACACAAGCTAATAGGGGAGTTGCACTTGATTTTTGAAGTCAGTAAAGTGTGAGGAATAAGGCAAAGTAGGGGGGGGATGAATATCGAGTCAGGGTGAGAAAGGTGAAGATAAAAGTATGCAAATAAAATTTATAAAAGTAACCAAAAGGATAAATTTAAATCAGATCTCTAAAAATTTTAGGTTATTAAAAAATAGGGTTTCATTGATTTTTAGGAGTTAGGTGAGGGGGTTATCAAGCTTTGGGGCAATTATGGTAAACTAAGCCACAATAAAATAATTTAATGAATACTGCTTTTTATCCTTATTTAACTATTATTAAAACCCTTATAAATAAAGAGATGCCCCATGAATAATGCAAACAATCCGACTCGCGTAGTCATTGACCTTGATGGTAGCCTAGATGAGCTAGATGACGACGACATTACTCTCCCGGATTTGGCCAGTACGCCGGACATTCCTATTATTGAAACCCCGCGGGTTGAAGTAGAAGAAGAGCCTGAAGAAATTATTCCAGCTTTAAGTACAGAGCCGACGCCGCAGCCTAGCACGCCTGCTGTTACGCCAGCAGTGCCTGAAGAGACTAAGCCTCAAGCAACTGCACAACAGCAGGAAACCGAAGAGTCTGGTAGAAAGCGTGGCAGCTGGTTCTCACGTATGAAGTCAGGCCTTACCAAGTCTCGTAAGAACCTAGCTGAAGGTGTGGCCAACATCCTAATTGGTGGTAAAGAGATTGATGATGAGCTGCTTGAAGAGGTAGAAGATCAGCTTTTGGTTGCAGATATTGGGGTAGAAGCTACTGATAAGATTATCAAGAGCTTAACCGAACAGACTGCTCGTGGTGATTTGATCTACTCACACTCTTTATATAAGGCACTACAAAAAGAGTTGGTTGAAATCTTAGAGCCTAAGGTTGAGCCATTAATTATTGATACCACCAAGAAGCCCTTTGTTATCTTAGTAGTAGGCGTAAATGGTGTGGGTAAAACCACCACCATTGGTAAGTTGGCCAAGCGCTTACAGGCAGAAGGTAAGTCAGTTATGTTGGCGGCCGGTGACACCTTTAGAGCCGCGGCAACCGAGCAGCTGCAAGTGTGGGGAGAGCGCAATAATATCCCAGTTGTGGCTCAAGGTCACGGTGCTGACAGTGCCTCAGTGGTATTTGATGCGATGCAGTCAGCTAAAGCCAAAAACATCGATGTGTTGATTGCCGATACCGCAGGTCGCTTGCAGAATAAAACTCACTTGATGGCCGAGCTTGAAAAAGTGGTGCGTATCATGCGTAAGTCTGATCCAACTGCACCGCATGAAGGCATGATTGTTCTGGATGCTGGTACGGGTCAGAACGCCATCAGCCAGGTGAAACTATTTAATGATGTGGTGCCTTTAACTGGTATTACCATTACCAAGCTGGACGGAACTGCCAAGGGTGGGGTGGTGTTTAACATTGCCAATACCACTGACATTCCTATTCGCTATATTGGTGTAGGGGAGTCTATTGATGACCTGCGCGCCTTTAGTCCAAAGCAGTTTGTGGCTGCTTTATTTGAAACGGATGAATAAACCAGTACCTGTTAATATCAAAAAAATGGCATCATAAGGTGCCATTTTTTTGTTTGAGACCTATGTTGAGGCCTGCGATGATGATTGTTACCACCACTTCTTTTGCCCAGTACAAACTGCTACTTATTGCGTCTGCTGTCTCCTCCCAAGAAGCCAAATTGGTTAGCTTAGACTGGCTGGCTGAGGGGCAAAGTTGGTCTGAATCAAAATCACTGGCCCCGTTAAAAAAGCGTCATAACCTTTGTGACGAGGATTTTAAGTTTATTGATAAAAATAGCCTAAGCAAAGAAAAACCAGTTGACACTCTTTTATTAACTACTATCACTCAGCTCGACCAATATCTTGCCGGCGAGCGTCAGCAGTTCGATATGACTCTTGATTGGTCGTTGGGCACCCCATTTCAGCAAAGCGTGTGGCGAGCGTTGCAGCAAATCCCTTATGGGCAAACCATCAGTTATGCTCAATTGGCACAAAACATTGGCAAACCCACAGCTTACCGAGCAGTGGCCAATGCCAATGGCAAAAATCCCTTTAGTATTATCATTCCTTGTCATCGGGTAGTGGCCAGTGATGGCAGCTTAGGCGGTTATACCGGAGGCTTAGATAAAAAGCGGTTGTTACTTGATATTGAGCAAAATTAAATTTGAGCTTAAGTTTTAGACCATTTTTTATAGGTGATTTTAGATTAAGCTGCGACTAAATTTTTGTTGATAAGCCTTAGGCGTTAAATTTGTCGCCCGCTTAAACAGTCGGCTAAACGAGGATAAATCATGATAGCCCACTTGATAGGCCAAAGTTTTGATACTGACATCACCAGACTCTAGCAGCCGCTTGGCCTGTTCAATTCTCACCGCTTGAATATACTCAATAGGGCGCATAGACAGACAGGCTTGAAAGCGTCTGTTTAGGGTGCGTGGTGTCACATTAGCTCTGTCAGCCAGTTCACTTACCTGGAGAGGCTGGGCATAGTTTTGTTCAATAAACTGCTGTATTCGCATTACCAAAGGGTCGGAGTGGGGACTGTGTAAAGTGACATTGGTATAGCTGCTTTGATCGCCTATTTTTTTATCAATGACCTGAGTTTTGGCAACCTGAGCCGATAACTCGCGACCACAATAGCGCTCTATTAACAGTAACGCTAAATCATAAAAAGCACTGCCTCCTGCAGCACAAAATATATTATCCGATTGAGTAACGAACTGCTTGGCTTGTAAATCCACATCGGGATAGTCTTGCCTGAATTTGCTGGCATAGCCCCAATGGGTTGTCGCCGTTTTGTCTTTTAATAATCCCGCTTCTGCTAATAAAAATGCACCACTACAATTACTGGCAATGTCGGTCTGCGTCTGAGCCAAGCGTTGTAGGTGAGTAATCAGCTCATGATTGCTAGACAGTACTTTTTCGATTGAATCCCCAATGGTTGGAATAAGCAGTAAATCACACTGCGTCACATCGGCGATATCACAATGGGGCTGCATAATTAATCTATTGCTACAGCGAATAGGGTCTCCGTTCAAACTGGCAATTTGTACCTTAAATCTAGGCTCAATATCTTGATCTAAAAAGCGCTGCCAACTGACACCTGTAAATGAAAATAAGTCTAAAGCCCCAGTAAGGGCACTGCCAAGCACCCCATCAAATCCTACAATGATGACATTAAATGGTTCGGTATGAGTCATGGGGGCTCCATTATTAATTTGGATTCTTTTATCTACTAAAGCGGTATCTGTAAAGCCAGGCCTTGTCACTTATGCCCTTAATTATGTCATAAATGACAATAGGGGGAAGCCTAAAAGTAGACTAATATTGAAAAACCACCAAAGCAGTGTTTATAGACAATGCTTTAAAAACCAATTTTTAAATCAATAAAGAGAGTGGCATGGACGCAAATACCTTAATTAATGAGTTCGAATTACCGTTTCAGCTTTATGATGTGCTAGACACTGAGCAACTGTGTGAGCATGATAGATTCTCTGAGCATTCACGACAGACCTTTGATGCCACGATAGAGACAGCAAAAAAGATAGCCACCGATTTGTTTTTGCCTCATAACGCGACTGCTGATAAAGATGAGCCTAAGTTTGACGGTCAAAAAGTCAGTATGATAGAGGAGGTGAAGGTAGCCTTCGATGCCTTTAGAAACTCGGGCTTCATTGCTGGGCGTTATAGCTTTGAAGACGGAGGCATGCAGCTTCCAGAGACCGTAATGACTGCCTTAAGTGGTTATTTTATGGCAGCTAACCCGGCCACCACCGCCTATCCTTTTTTAACCTCAGCGGCGATTAATGTGCTGATGCACTTTGCTAGTAATGAGATCAAACAAGCGTTTGTGCCTCGAATGCTAACTGGTGAGTTTACCGGCACAATGGGATTAACCGAGCCACACGCAGGCTCATCTCTTGCCGATATTAAAACTACTGCTACCTCTCATGAAGACGGAACTTATCGAATCCGTGGTAGCAAGATTTATATCTCTGGCGGCGACCATGAGTTGTCTGAAAATATTGTACATCTGGTATTGGCCAAAGTGCCAGGAGGACCTGCTGGCGTGAAAGGTATTTCACTATTTGCAGTGCCCAAATACCGTCTAGATGCCAATGGTGAGGTAGCCGAGCGTAATGATGTGCATTTGGCAGGATTGATACACAAGTTAGGCTATCGTGGCACGACTTCAACGGCGCTTAGCTTTGGCGATGCCAATGATTGTGTGGGCTATCTTATTGGCGAGAAGCATTTTGGTCTGCGCTATATGTTTAAGATGATGAACGAGGCACGAATTGCGGTAGGCTTTGGAGCGGCTATGATTGGCTATCGCGGATATCAGTACTCACTGGCTTATGCCAAAGATCGTCTGCAAGGTCGAGTCGCCCCCAACCTAAAGCCAGAAGATCCAGCAGCAGCCATTATTGAGCATGGTGATGTCAAACGTATGCTACTGGCCCAAAAAGCTTATAGTGAGGGCGGCATTTCACTGTGTCTGTATGGCTCAAACTTAATTGACCGTATCAATACTTGTGCTGATGAGACCCAAAAGCAAGAGTTGTCTGAGCTATTAGATTTATTAACCCCGGTCTTAAAAGCTTGGCCTTCTGAGTATGGGCCTAAAGCCAATGACTTGGGTATTCAGGTTTTGGGCGGGGCAGGTTACACCCGAGAATATCAAGCAGAGCAGTTTTGGCGTGATAACCGCTTAAACCCCATTCATGAAGGCACGAATGGCATTCAAGCCCTGGATTTAACCTTCCGCAAACTATGGCAAAAGCAGGGTCTGGGCTTAAAAGTACTACAGCAAGAAATAACTCGAGATTTAACGGCCATTACCACCCCACAAACCGCCAAACTCGCCAAAAAACTTACGGTTTATATCGAACAGCTACAACCCCTGTTGCAGCATGTGGGTCAAACCTTAACCACACCGCAAGTGGACACTTTGACTGCCAACGCCCAAGCGCTGATGAATATATTTGCCACTATTATCATAAGCTGGATTTGGATCCGTCAAGCCAGCAAAGCCGAGCAATTATTGGTGCTCACTGAAGATAGCGATAAACAAAACTTTTATCAGGGCAAAATACAGGCTGCAAAATACTTTATCGATTGGGAATTACCGCTTATTCAATGCGATATCGAGCTACTAACAAATGATAATTCAGTGTGTAGCGATATGCAGCCACAGTGGTTCTAATAGCTCGTCATCAGCTTGTTATTTATGGTTTTTTATCAATTAACACTAACGTCAAATTCAAAATATAGGCAACAAAACATACTAAAGGAATAGTCATGAAAGATTTATTTGATTTAACTGGAAAAGTGGCACTGGTAACCGGTGCCAGTCGTGGCATTGGTGAAGCCATCGCCCGTTTACTGGCCGCTTATGGCGCAGAAGTCATTGTTTCTAGTCGCAAAATAGATGCGTGTCAGGCAGTGGCTGATAGTATCGTAGCAGACGGGGGAAAAGCCACAGCTTACGCCTGTCATGTCGGCGAAATGTCTCAGATTGAGGCCATATTTGAGTACATTAAAAATGAGTTTGGCCGTATTGATATCTTAGTCAACAATGCGGCTGCTAATCCTTATTATGGCCACATCTTGGACACTGATCTGGCTGCGTTCGATAAGACGGTTGACGTTAATATTCGGGGTTATTTCTTTATGTCGACAGCCGCTGGCAAGATGATGCGCGAGCAGGGCGGCGGGGTTGTTTTGAACACCGCTTCAGTCAACGGAGTAAGCCCAGGTGATAAACAAGGCATCTACTCAATTACCAAAGCAGCAGTCATCAGCATGACCAAAGCTTTTGCCAAAGAGTGCGGTCCTGATAATATTCGAGTCAATGCATTACTGCCAGGACTAACCGATACCAAGTTTGCCTCAGCGCTTACTTCAAATGACAAAGTGCTTAACATGGCACTGGCAATGATACCGTTAAAGCGGGTGGCACAGCCTTCGGAGATGGCAGGCACCGTATTGTATTTGGTGTCTGATGCTTCAAGCTATACCACAGGAGCATGTATCAATGTGGATGGCGGTTTATTAACCTAATCATAAATAGTGCTTGTTATATAAAAAGCTAATGTTAAAGCAAAGACCCTCACTACTTAAGGTAGTGAGGGTCTTTTTTATGTTCAGTGTTCTTTAGGTTAGGGATTTTTATTTACCCTGAATTTAACAAAAGTTTAGCGCTTGTGCAGAACCGTTTATTAAGCCATCTAAAACAAAACAGTCTTTCTGTTTACTAAAAAGCACAATTCAACAACACGAGATAATAAAAAAACTTTTGATTTTTCATTAGGATAGATATCAAAGCAGAATAACTATTTATTTAAAAATTTTATAAGATTTTACTCAAACCCACCTGCCAGCGGACGCCAGCATGACAACCTTAACGCTTAGTATTAATAATAAAAGCTATCAATTCGAAGACCTTGATCCTCGAACCACCTTACTCGATCTGTGTCGCCATCAGTTACAAATTACTGGTCCTAAAAAAGGCTGTGACCATGGTCAATGTGGTGCCTGTACTATTTTAATTAATGGTCAGCGAGTTAACTCTTGTCTTACTCTAGCAGTGATGCATGAAGGGGACGAGATTACTACCATTGAAGGCATTGGTTTGCCTGAGACTCTTTCTGATTTGCAAAAAGCGTTTTTAAGCAATGATGCCTTTCAGTGTGGGTATTGCACCCCAGGCCAAATTTGTTCAGCTACAGCTCTTATCGAAGAGATAAAGCAAAACTGGCCCAGCTATGTCACCAAAGACTTAACTCAGCCAAATGCGTTGATGGCTCATGAGATAGCTGAACGTATGAGTGGCAATATTTGTCGCTGCTCAGCTTACCCCAATATTATTAAAGCGATTACTGAAGTTCTTGAAAAACAAATCCAACAAAATCAGCTGCCGCAGACCCAGGCTCGGGTCGATTCCTCGAACGAGGCATTGTCTTCAGCAGTGACCGGTATCTGGTCGCCGCCCCCTAGTGAAGCTCAATTAAAATCTGCGCCCGCCAAAACCGATCAACATTCTAATACCGCCAACCCTAATACTGCCAATCGCCCACAATCAACAGGAGTAAGCTCATGAAACGATTTGAATATGTCCGTGCTAATGAGCTAAAGCCTGCTTGTGTGGCAGCCAGTAGCGAAGGGGCGTCCTTTATTGGTGGTGGGACAAACTTAATTGACCTAATGAAGTTTGAAATTGAGACCCCTATTAAGCTGGTCGATATTACTCAGCTTGAATTAAAACAAATCGAATCAACCCCTGAAGGCGGACTACGTATAGGGGCTTTAGTCACCAACAGCGATTTGGCCGCTCATCCTCAAGTCATTAACAATTATCCTGTGCTATCCCGTGCAATCTTGGCTGGAGCCTCTGGTCAGCTGCGTAACAAAGCGACTACTGGCGGCAACTTCTTACAGCGTACCCGCTGCTTTTATTTCTATCAACCTGATAGTGCTTGTAACAAACGTGAGCCAGGCAGTGGCTGTCCTGCTATCGGCGGTGAAAATCGCGGATTGGCTATCTTAGGTACCAGCGAGCATTGTATCGCTCAACATCCTTCAGACATGGCAGTGGCCATGCGACTGTTAGATGCCACATTACAAACCCAAAAAGCAGATGGCTCTACCCGTAGTATCGAAATTAAAGACTTTTATCAGCTGCCTGGTGACACTCCACATATTGAAACGGTATTGGAGCAAGGTGAAATGATTACTCACGTGGTATTACCACCACCGATCAAAGGCATGCACACTTACGATAAGATTCGTGACCGTGCCTCATATGCCTTCGCTTTGGTATCAGCCGCTGCCGTTATTGATGTCGATGATGAAGGTACGTTAAGCAGCGTAAGATTGGCATTTGGCGGTATCGGCTCTCAGCCTTGGCGCAATGAAGTAGTTGAAGCCAGTCTTGAGGGTAGTAAAGGCAGTGTGCCTGATATCGTTAAAGCGGCAAATATCTTATTAGCAGACGCCCAAGGACAGGGTCAGAATGACTTTAAAATTGCCTTAACCCGTCGATTACTAAAACAAATTATTGAGCGTGCTGTAAACGCTGAGGATGCATAAACATGGCTGCTTTTGATACAGATATTTTGGGCTCTGAACCCACCAAAAGAATGATGATGAATGGGCCTGTTGACACCCTTTTTGATAAGACTTCAAGCAAACTGGTTGGTAAGCCCGTTACCCGAGTGGATGGCTCGCTCAAGGTTAGTGGCCAAGCCCCTTATTCTGCAGAATTCTATAAAGACAATAGGGTCTACGGTGTGTTAGCCGGGGCGACTATTAGCAACGGTAAAGTGACCAACATTGATACCGAGTCAGTGGCTGATATCCCAGGGGTGATCAAAGTGGTTACCGATGCTAAGCATTTCTTACGTAACTCACAGCAGGGCGGCAAGATGAAAGCGCCGACCCAAGGGGCAATAGACATTGCTTATCATGGCCAACCCATAGCAATAGTTGTCGGGGAAACTTTTGAGGCGGCTACGGAAGGCGCTAAAGCCTTAGTGGTGAGCTATGAAGATGAGACCGATGAAGCGGCTTTAGACTTCAAACAAGAGCTGAAAAACGCTCATGAAGTCAATGAGAAGGAAGGTTCTGATAAAAATAGCGAACACGGTGATCCTGAAAAAGGGTTGCAGCAATCTGCAGTGACTTTAGACCGAGTCTATACCACCCCGAGTCAAAGCAATTCCCCAATGGAGCCGCATAGCAGTTTGGCATATTGGGAAGGCGATAAACTGACTATTTATACCTCAAATCAGATGGTTGCCTTTAGCCAAAAGCAAATTGCCGACGCGTTAGAGATCGACAATGACAACGTCAACGTTATCTCTCGCTATGTGGGAGGCGGTTTTGGTAGTAAGTTAGGAATTTCTCCTGAATCAATAGCTGCTGCCATTGCAGCCAAAGAGCTGGACAGACCGGTGCTGGTAATGATGACTCGTCCTCAAGTGATGGAGTCGACCGTTCGTCGCTCTAATACCCGTCAGCGCATAGCTTTAGGCTGTGATGAAAATGGGGTGTTGAACACTATTATTCATGACACCATATCGAGTAACTTGCCTAATGAGAGTTTCTTTGAACCGGCTGGCTTGTCTACCCATTACTTATATCGCGGTGAGAATCGTAGGGTCAACTACGAGCAGGTCGATATGAACTGGACGCTATCAGGTTCTATGCGGGCTCCTGGTGAGGCGGTTGGGCAAATTGCCTTAGAATGTGCCATGGATGAACTGGCATGCCAGCTGGGTATGGATCCTATCGAGCTGCGTCGCCGTAATGAACCTGAAGAAGATCCTTCACAACAAATTCCTTTTTCAACCAGACAGTTATTGGCTTGTTTGGAGCAAGGATCGAAAGCTTTTGGATGGGAAGAAAAACACAGTAGCGAACCTGCCAGCTATCTAGAAGGCGATTGGTGGATTGGTACTGGTATGGCTGTGGCTTCAAGAGGCAACCAACTTATGCCATCAGAAGCACGGGCTACCTTACAATTAGACCCTAGCAAAACCTTAGGGGTAAAAGCAGTCATCGAATCAGATATGACTGATATTGGTACCGGTTCTTATACCGTGTTCTCGCAAGTGGCTGCCGATCTATTAGGCCTGCCAATTGATCATATTGATATGCAACTTGGTGATAGTCGTTTTCCCTCAAGCCCTGGATCAGGCGGTAGCTTTGGGGCGGCCAGTGCCGGAAGTAGTATTTATCTGGCTTGTGCCGAGCTTAGAGAGCAGATCGCTAAACGAGTGGGCTTACATGCCGATACGATTCAATTGGGTGAAGGTCAAGTATCCAAAACCGGTGAACATCAGGCTGGCGTGGCTGAACGTGCAGTAGAAGCTGGCAAAAAGGCTTTAGATGCCTTAGTAGATAAAGTAGAGGATGCCACTGAAAAAGTAGGCTTATCAGTTTCAATGAAAGGCTCTAACAATATTGATCCTGAGCAATATGACTTTAGTGACTCTGCAACTTATCCTTTGGCAGATATTATCAGCCAACTAGAGGATAAAAAGTTAAGCGCTAAAGGACAGATTGCCCCAGGTAAAAATGGTAAGTCGCATCGTCAAGCTTGTTATGGGGCCAACTTTGCTGAGGTTGCGGTTCATCGTGTCACTGGTGAAGTCCGAGTGAAAAATATGACCGGTGCTTTCACTGCTGGACGTATTCTTAACCATAACTTAGCCACCTCTCAGTGTTATGGCGGTATGGTATTTGGTATTGGTGCTGCATTAATGGAAGAGGTCATACATGATAAACGTGACGGTAGACTGTGTAATCATGATTTAGCAGAATATCATCTTCCGGTGAATGCTGATGTGCCTCAACTTGAGGTGATTTTGGTGGAAGAAGATGATCCTTATACCAATCCTATGCACATCAAAGGTATCGGTGAGACTGCTATCTCAGGAGCTGCTGCTGCCATTGCCAATGCTATCTATAATGCAGTAGGGGTAAGAATTTACGATTTCCCTATTACCTTAGATAAGCTTATTGACCAATTGCCAGATTAATATAAGGCCCCTTTATGAATAACGTCTCCGACATTTTAAAACTTGCTGACCAAGCTCAAAGCGAGCAGATTGAGGCGGTTTTGGCAACTGTGGTGCATACCGAAGGTTCTGCCTATCGTAAAGCTGGAGCAATGATGTTGATCTGCGCTGATGGCCGATTCGCAGGTATGATTAGTGGGGGCTGCTTGGAGCCCCACATTATCAAAAAAGCGTTTTGGCTTACTCGTCAAGGTTCGGTGGTTCAGGTCTATCAAACGGGTGAGGGTATTGTCGATAAAGATGAGAGTAATACTAAAAGTTATAGTGATGAACATGATATTGAAAATAGCATGGACAGCGAGCTTGAGCTTAATTTTGGTTTAGGTTGCAATGGCCGAGTGCACGTGCTGTTTGAACGATTGGCTTCTGCGGCGCAGTTACTTAAGTGTATTAAGCAGGTGCGCCTTAGTGGTGAGCCTATGACGGTGGCCACTTTAGTCCGTTCTGAGTCATCTGATCACCCCATTGGTCTACACGTCAATTTAGATAAGTTTGCGCTAAATAAAGACAGCATGGGGGTAAATGACTTCAGTGCACCAAGCCTCAATGATTCGATACATGATCCTATACTGAGCCAAGCTATAAACACGTTGTGTTTAGAACAATATCAACAGAAGCCGGCGCAATTCGTCACACTATTAGGCACAGTCGATAATTCATTACAGCAGCGGGTACAGACCCAGTGGTTGGTACGCCGTTTACAACCCCAGATTAAGTTGCTGATTTGTGGAGCAGGTAATGATGTAACGCCTTTAGTCACGATGGCCAAAATGCAAGATTGGCACGTTACCGTTATTGATAGCCGCAGTCATTATGCTACTCGCTCTCGGTTTATGCAGGCCGACAAAGTAATGTGTTTGCCATTAGAGGACAGTGAAACTCTTATTGAGCTTAGTCGTAATGCCGCGGTGGCAGTGATGTCTCATAGTCTGACTCAAGATAGAGCCCGACTTAAAGTGTTGTTTGCACATCCCCCTGCTTATCTGGGTCAATTGGGACCAAAATACCGTACTGAACGTTTGATTGATGAGATTACCGAAGCTTATGACGGTAATGTCGATGAGCTTCGGGCCGGTATTGAGCAGTTACATTATCCAATTGGTTATAAGCTTGGCGGCGAGGGGCCAGAAGCTCTGGCGTTAGGTATTATGGCAGAAATAAATGCAGTTATGCACGAGGTAGACCTAAGCCCTGTAAACTCAGGCAATATAATTAGCAAACAGCCTGCGCATCGCTCACAAGGTGATTCACCTCATGTGGCTAACACACGATTTGAAGTGTTTAATTAATGATAAAGCAGAACGTTGGCAATAAAGACCTAAAATTACTGCAACAATCTCATGCTGTGATTATACTGGCTAGCGGATTAAGTCAGCGTTTAGGTCAGCCTAAGCAACTATTAAAGAAGCAGTCTCGACCTCTGCTTGAGGTAATGACAAACCTAGCCTTGACCATTAACCCCAGTGCCATTTTATTGGTTATCGCTAGTTCACAGAGTGAAACTATCCAATTAAGCCAGACCTTAGCGGCACAGCATGATGTGGTGACGCCTGTTATAAATACCCAGCCTGAACAAGGTATGGCGCACAGTTTAAGTTTGGCGATTACTCAGTTAAACCGTAAAGTAGCTAATGGTTTAGCGATACAGCGGGTAATAATACTGGGGGTTGATCAAGTCTTACTCCACATTAATCATCTAAGTAATTTGTTGGCCGGTTTTAATGCGGATAAAAAGACAGAGCAGTCCGGCTACGCTAAAGCTAGCGGTTGCAAGAAAGTTATCGCTAGTAGTTATTCTAGTTCATACAAGATTTTTGAAAACGAATTATCCCATATTGAACGTCTAATAACTGAAGCTTCAAATACTGATATTTCAGATAATGAGAAACGGATTATCGGTCTGCCTATCAATATTGATTACCAGTTATTGACTCAATGGCAGCCATTACTTAACGGCGATAAGGGGCTGCGGCACTTAATTCGAGGCTTATCCAGTAAGGATCTGAGCGTGGTTGATAATATTAAGCTAAGTCTCGATATTGACACCCCTGAGCAGTTGCAGTATGCGATAAAGAAAGGCTGGCTAGACCCATAAAAAATCCCGCCAATAGTTTGGCGGGATTTTTATCACCAGTCGCCGTAAAACCACCCACTTCAGGGGGTGGATATAAGGCGACACCCACTGTCGTAAGAAGTCGTTAAAGGGTTGTAAGCTAAAATTAATCTTGCGATACTAAGCATATGAAAACCCTCAAGCTACGCATTAAAGACAAGCACATAAAAGAGCTGAATCAGCTAAGCGGTTCGGTAAACTTTGTGTGGAACTATGTCAATGCGTTAAGTTTTGAGCATTTAAACCGTACTGGTAAGTTTTTTAGTGCTTATGATCTAAGTGAGTATACCAAAGGAAGTGGCGAGTATTTAGGATTACACAGTCAGACCTTACAAGCAATTAATGAGATTCACGCTAAATCACGTAAACAGTTTAAAAAAGCCAAACTTAACTGGCGCAGCAACCGTCCTGATGCCAAGCGAAAATCACTAGGTTGGATACCTTTTAAAAAATCTGCTATCAAGTATTTGCAAACAAGGCAGACAGGTAAGAAGGGACTGAAATCAACCATACAGCTATCGCTATCTAAAGGTCAAAAGCTCCTCATCGATGTATTCGATAGCTACAACCTAAGCCTATATCAAATCAACACGCTTGAGATTGTACAAGACAGTCGTAATCGTTGGTATGCCTGTATTACCGTTAAAGACCTTCCTAAGCAAGTAAGTGGTAAGGGCAGCATTGGAATTGATTTGGGCTTAAAAGAGTCTGCAACCACATCAAATGGTGACAAGCTAACTATTAAGCAAACACAAAAATGGGCGAATAAATTAGCAGTAGCCCAGCGTGCTAAGAATAAAAAGCGTGTCAAAGCAATCCACGCCAAAATCAAAAACACAAGATTAGACTTAATTCATAAATTCACCACCAAACTTGTTAAAGATAACAGCTTAATTGTGGTTGGTGATGTTAAATCACGCTCATTTACAACTAAAAAAACCAAGCTGGCTAAATCGACATACGATGCAGGTTGGTTTGAACTCAAACGACAACTGGAATATAAATGCAAGTATGCAGGTTGTCAGTTTGAGATGGTAAATGAGAGTTACACTACCCAGACCTGCTCGTGCTGCCATAAAATAAGTGACAGTAGTCCAAAAGGTAGAGCAGGTTTGCGAATAAGAGGATGGGCTTGTGCTGAGTGTGGCACATGGCATGATAGAGATATCAATGCTGCTAAGAACATCCTTGCGGTCGGGCTTGACCGTCTAGCTGTAGGAATCCCCTCGGTT
>NZ_FUGD01000173.1 GCF_900162815.1 Psychrobacter pasteurii
GCTGCGCCAGTTAAGCTTGGCTTTTTTAAATTGTTTTCGGGCCTTGGCGTGAGTCTCATTGATAGCTTGCAGTGTTTGACTGTGTAATCCTAAATACTCACCGCTACCTTTGGTGTACTCACTTAGATCATAAGCACTAAAAAACTTACCAGTACGTTTTAAATGCTCAAAGCACAGCGCATTGACATAGTTCCACACGAAGTTCACCGAACCGCTTATGCGATTAAGTTGGTCTGTGTGCTTGTCTTTAATGCGTAGCTTGAGTGTTTTCATATACTTAGTATGCCGAGGTTAATTTCAACTTACAACCTTTTAAACACTACTCACGACACTACATGTCGCCTTATATTCACCCCCTGAAGTGGGTGGTTTTACGGCGACCGGTGATAAACTCTATTTTATAACCTCTATTTTGGCCTATACTTTTGTCAGCTTCATTTAAGTGTAACTAGGGCGTGTCCTCAATTTAACTTACAGTGAATAATAGTACAAGCTAGGTAAAGCATAGATTTAAAATTGCGTGCTAGCTTTTCATAGCGTGTTGC
>NZ_FUGD01000186.1 GCF_900162815.1 Psychrobacter pasteurii
GCAAGGACATACTGGAGCTGCCACAGCTAAGAAGTTTAATGTAAACCCACAATTTGTACATAAATGGGTGAAGCAATATCAAAGCGGTGGTATAGATGCGATAAAGCCAAAGACAAGCAAAACCTACTATAGTCGTGAGTTTAAACACAAAGTATTAACTACCATGCTAGAGCAAGATTTAAGCCAATCACAGGTCGCACTTAAATTTAACATCAGCTCACCGGCATTAATCAGTCACTGGCACAAAGCATATCGGCTACAAGGCTTGTCTGGACTCACTTCTAAACGTCAAGGTAGAACCGCCATGAGTAAACCCTATATCACAGCCAAGCCAGATGATGAAAAGACACTAGCGGAGCTTAAGCGTGAAAATGAATATCTTCGTGCGGAGGTTGCCTATCTAAAAAAGCTGGATGCCTTGCTCACTTGCTCAGGAAGCAGGAACAAGCAAGCAAAAAGCAAGGCTCATCGAAGGACTAAGGCAAGATTATCCTTTATCAGCTTTGCTAGACATCGCCAAGATGCCTAAAAGCGT
>NZ_FUGD01000175.1 GCF_900162815.1 Psychrobacter pasteurii
TGGATACCTTTTAAAAAATCTGCTATCAAGTATTTGCAAACAAGGCAGACAGGTAAGAAGGGACTGAAATCAACCCTATAGCTATCGCTATCTAAAGGTCAAAAGCTCATCATTGATGTATTCGATAGCTACAACCTAAGCGTATATCAAATCAACACGCTTGAGATAGTACAAGACAGTCGTAATCGCTGGTATGCGTGTATCACCGTTAAAGACTTTCCTAAGCAAGTAAGTGGTAAGGGCAGCGTTGGAATTGATTTGGGCTTAAAAGAGTCTGCTACTACCTCAATGGGTGATAAACTTACTATTAAGCAGACTCAAAAATGGGCTAAAAAGCTTGCTATCGCTCAGCGTGCTAACAATAAAAAACGTGTTAAAGCAATTCATGCCAAAATTAAAAATACAAGATTAGACTTAATTCATAAATTCACCACCCAATTAGTTAAGGATAATGCCTTAATTGTGGTTGGTGATGTTAAATCACGCTCATTTACCAATTCGATGACCAAACTGGCTAAATCGACATACGATGCAGGTTGGTTTGAACTTAAACGACAACTGGAATATAAATGCAAGCATGCAGGTTGTCAGTTTGAGAT
>NZ_FUGD01000078.1 GCF_900162815.1 Psychrobacter pasteurii
GCAGATAAAGTGTTAACCCATCACTGATGGGTTAAAAAAAGCGGTGAGTTCCACCGTGTTAGCCTGTGGAGACGATGTAAGACCTGAGTGTAATCACAATGGCAGACGTCTATGAAGCAGGAAGAAAACTCTAAAACTATGTGAGTAGGGTTAGGTAAGTTTTTCGGAACGGCTAACAGAAACAGACTCTAAACCTATTAAATAGGGGCAAACAACCCCAGCAATTCAGGGTTTTGACTTTTTTTTGCAAAATTTTCACTTTTTTCAAAAAAAAGGGTTGACACCCCATAGGTTAATCATTAGAATACGCACCACTTCGACATTAACGGTGAAAGCGGTCGAAGTGGTCTGTGTCCCGTTCGTCTAGAGGCCTAGGACCCCGCCCTTTCACGGCGGTAACAGGGGTTCGAATCCCCTACGGGATACCACTATTTTGTGTTATCTAAGTGAGCATTATCCGATTGATAACTGCTTGCGAAAAAAGCCAAACTCTTTGAGTTTGGCTTTTTTTTATGTCTTTTTTATCTCTTAGCGTTGAAGGCCGGTTTTATAGCTTGTTAATTTTATGGCCTATGAATTTATGGCCTATGAATATGAAACAGCCTATTAAATGAACATCAGCCTCTTGCTAACGACTGCTAAGAATACTCTCGATTAGCGTTAAGTCTTCTGCATATGTTAGCTTCAAATTTTGATTATTACCTGGCACTATCTTAATGGCATGACCCATGGCTTCAAAAGCACTGGCTTCATCGGTGATCATCAACCCATTGTCAGCCACATAGCTCAAAACTTGGCGTAATTTAGCCGCTCGGAATACTTGAGGGGTCTGAGCTTGCCATAGACTACTTCGATCAATGGTGGCTTGAATATCGCCCTCTACGCTCACCTTCTTTAACGTATCTGCGACAGGAACCCCTAAGATGGCCCCATAAGGGTGCTGCATCGCCGCCTCTATCACCAAATCGATATGCTTGGCCAAGACACAAGGACGCGCTGCATCATGAATTAGAATCAAATCCTCATCTTTTGCCCCAGCAGCAAACACGGCCTCTACCCCAGCCTGCACCGACTGCCAACGCTCAGCACCGCCCTCAGTGAAAGTCACAGGGAGACTAAAGTCTAAGTCTTTGGCAACGCTATCGTCTTTGGCAATGACCAAAAGCAGCTGCCGGATATAGCTGCTGGCGGCCAAAGCGGTGACGCTTTGCTGCAAAATGGTCTTGCCATGTACTGGCGTATACTGTTTGGGAATATCAGAACCAAAGCGGCTGCCCTTGCCAGCGGCGACAATTAGGCTAAATACTTTGGGTAAGGTGGAATCTGGGAGAGCTGAGGCAGAGGTGGTTGCAGTCAAAACTAATCACTTTTGAATTTATGAAATAGTAAATGCTAAACCCTAAGGAATACTTTCAATGGCATCCTCTGGATTAACAGGCGGTGTTGGCTGATTGGTATGAGTCACCGGAGCTGTAGATAATTGCACAAAGGTTTCACCTGGTTTAATCAAACCTAAGTCTAGACGAGCATGCTCTTCAACCGCTTCTAACCCATTTTTTAAATCATTCACATCAGCACGAAGTACTTTATTCTCATCTATCTTCTGGTCATTCATCTGCTGCTGCACGGCCATCTCTTCATGCAGTTGTTCTAACCCTGCGCGCCCACTTTTTCCTAGCCAATACTGATACTGCAAGCCTAGCAATACCGCAACAGCAATTAAGAACAACATAAATTGGCTAAAATATTTCATAAGAGGACTTAGGATAAATTAAACAGTGAGCATGAATATGAAAGTGTCTGAGAATACAATACGACTACTCATAAAATTATAACAGTATCTGTGCAGTCTATAATAGCAAGATTGAGTGGAATCCTAAGGACAGCCACTCAATCTACTAGTCACTCTAGACAACTAATTTAATAAAAACTAGCGGTCTGATTAGCCACGTAAGCCGATGAACTCTTCACGACCACGGTAGCTGGCACGAACTTGTTGTTCGATACGTAATAACTGGTTGTACTTAGCCACACGGTCAGAGCGGCATAAAGAACCTGTTTTGATTTGACCGGCTGCAGTACCTACTGCTAAGTCAGCAATAGTGCTGTCTTCTGTCTCACCTGAGCGGTGTGAGATTACTGTAGCATAGCCATTTTTCTTAGCTAGGTAAATGGCATCTAGAGTTTCAGATAAAGTACCGATTTGGTTAAACTTAATCAAGATAGCATTGGCAATGTTCTTATCAATACCTTCTTGTAAAATAGCTGGGTTAGTTACGAATAAGTCATCACCTACCAGCTGTACTTTGTCACCTAATTTACTGGTTAAGTAAGCCCAGCCTTCCCAATCTGACTCATCTAGACCGTCTTCGATAGAGATAATTGGATACTGTTCCGTTAGTCTTACTAGGTAATCAGAGAAGCCTTGGCTGTCAAAAGTCTTGTTACCCTCGCCCGCTAAAATGTACTGACCATTTTTGTAGAACTCACTGGCTGCACAGTCTAGCGCTAAGTGAATGTCTTTACCCGCTTTATAACCTGTTTGCTCAATGGCTTGTAAAATAACAGTAATCGCTTCTTCGTTGCTGCGTAAGTTTGGGGCAAAGCCACCTTCATCACCCACAGCTGTGTTTAAACCTTGAGCTTTAAGAACTGACTTTAAGCTATGGAAAATTTCAACACCGGCACGAAGGGCTTCTGAGAAGCTGCTAAAACCTGTTGGCTCAATCATGAACTCTTGGATATCTACTGTGTTATCTGCGTGCTCACCACCATTTAGGATGTTCATCATAGGTACTGGCATGGTCAATGACGTTTGGCCACGTAAGTTTGCGATGTACTGGTGTAATGGGATGTTTTGTGAAATAGCAGCCGCTTTAGCAGTAGCCAATGACACAGCTAACATAGCGTTGGCACCCAAGTTGTCTTTATTCTCAGTACCATCAAGCTCGATTAGACGGTTATCAATGGCTTGCTGATCGGTAGCATCATTTTCGATTAAAGCGCTTCTGATTTGGCTGTTTACGTTAGAAACGGCTTTGATAACCCCTTTACCTAAGTAACGAGACTTATCGCCATCACGTAGCTCTAGCGCTTCACGTGAACCAGTAGAGGCGCCACTTGGTGCAGCTGCACGGCCCATAGAACCGTCTGCTAAGATAACATCGGCTTCAATAGTTGGGTTACCACGTGAGTCTAGAATCTCACGAGCACGAATGTCTTGAATTTCAGTTGCGTTAGTAAAAGTTTCTGCGTACATAGCGTCTACAAGCCTCTTTGATTAATTAAGTAATAAGAATAAGTTTTGAGCAGATTACCCAGCGGGTTGTGATTTACTCAAGGGGGTTCTAAGCGTATTTTTTTATGCAAAATAATTTGGCTAATGATAGCACAAATTCCCAAATTCTTGGATGTTTCAAACCTATTTCCAAGCAATTATCAGCAATTAAAAGGGCTTATTGATACGCATTTACCAAAAATATAAGCCCCTGTAACGGTTGCTAGATATTGTGCTATGGATATTGTTGCGACAGCTTAAACCTTGTGACGGGTCAAACGAAGGGCATTCATCAGTACTGAGATTGAACTGAGCGCCATGGCTGCTGCTGCAATCATTGGGTTTAATAAGCCAAAGGCTGCCAACGGAATACCCAAACAGTTATAGATAAACGCAAAAAATAGGTTTTGCTTAATATTGCGAACGGTCGCCTTGGCAATATCTACCCCTGAATGTACCTGCATGATAGAGTCGCCCATTAATCTGGCTGAGGCACTGTGTTTGGCCACCTCTGTTCCATCTAGCATGGCAAAGCTGGCATAGGCCGTGGCCATAGCTGGCGCATCGTTAACCCCATCGCCTACCATAGCCACTTTGTGACCGACTGCTTGGTGCGCTTCAATCCACTGTGCTTTATCACGAGGTTTCAAGTGACCATGTGCCACTTTAATATCCAGGTCATCGGCAACCTGCTGTACCACTGAAGGCTTATCTCCGCTTAGCAGGACTACTTCTAGGCCATCTTGTCTTAAGGCTTGAACCGCTTGCGGGCTTTCTTCTTTTAGCTCATCGGCCAAAGCAAACATACCCAGTGGCATTCCTTCCACACTAACCGCAATGGTACTGGCGATTTGCCAAACTTTGGGCAATGCCTTTGGCAGCTTTAAGCCCACAAATTCTGCTGTACCTACTTTCACCTCACCAAAGCCTTCGACATGAGCTTTCACTCCCATGCCAGATACCACATCCACTTTACTGGCAGCAAGTAGCGGTAACTCTTTGGCTTGAGCTGCATTCACCACAGCTGTGGCTAGTGGGTGACTGGCATGGACCTCAACGCTGGCTGCGAGCTGTAATACATCTTCACTACGAATACTTTTATTGACCATCATTGAGTCAACGATATGCGGCTTACCCTTGGTCAAAGTACCGGTCTTATCAAACACTACCGTATCCACACTGCCGGCCATCTCTAAGCTTTGAGCATCTTTAAACCATACGCCATGACGAGCCGCCACACCCATCCCCGCCATAATGGCTGCTGGCGTGGCCAGTCCTAACGCACAAGGACAGGCAATAACTAATACTGACACCGCATGCAAAATGGCTTTATCCATAGCGCCTGTGATCGATAGGGTTAGACCAAACGTCACCAACGCAATCAGCACCACCACAGGGACGAATACTGCCGCTACTTTATCGGCCAAACGGGCCAAATCCGCCTTACTGCCTTGAGCCTCACTCAGTGCTTTGACCATATCGCTTAGCTGAGTGTCACTGCCCTTGGCGGTAACTTGATAGTTAAGGCTGCCGTTCTCTACCATAGCACCGGCTAATACTTTATCGCCTTTATTCTTGGTAACCGGAACCGACTCTCCCGTTAAATGACTTTCATCACACCAGCCTTCACCGGAGATGACAATACCATCTGTCGCCACTCGTGAGCCTTGCTTGGCACGCAGTACATCGCCTTTTTGTACTTCATTTAAATTTACCTGCTCGAAGCTTAACTCTACCTCACCCGCCTCAGTCTGTGTTGCTTGCGGCTCATTAACTGCAACTAACTTCTCTACGGTAGTTGGCGTTAGCTCTAACAGCATATTAATACTATTTAGGCTGTGCTTCTTGGTACGCTGCTCTAAGTATTTACCCAGCTTAACAAAGGCGATAATCATCACCCCCGCTTCAAAATAAACCGGTACATGAGCTGCACTATGGCTGGTGATGTCCGCCCAGCTTAAAGCAAAGCTACTGCTATCCGTCAGATTAACGCCCAAGCTTTCTAGCCAGATATAGGTCGAATACGCCCAAATGGTCACTGTGCCGATGACCACCAACACATCCATATTAGCCAGACCACCTTTAATGGAAGCCCAGGCACTGCGATAAAATGGACCAGCCAAGCCTAGCTGAACGAAGGTGGCTAACACAAACTGTATCCATAACGCTGGCATCCAGCTCATGCCTTGACCCAGCACCATGCCTGCCATGCCAATTAAGAACGGAATCATACAAATCCAGATCAGCACCAAGCGCCAATCCATAGACTTATCAGCCGCCTGAGGGATCTGATTATCTGTCATAGGTACTGCAGTAAACCCTGTCTTACTGACCCACTCGCTAATCTGCTCGGCATTGGACTGACTGGCATCATAATTGACGTTCAAAGTCTCGCCAGCAAAACTAACGCTTGCTGAAGCAATGGCTGGTTTTTTATTTAAAACCTTTTCGATACGAGTGGCACACGCTTGACACGACATGCCCTCAACTTGAAACTGGGCTTTCGCTAGGTTCTCAGTAGCGATTGGCGGTTTATTTTTAACATTATTTTTATTACTGTTATCGTTATTTGTAGCTTGCGAAGTGGACATGACAACACCAAGGTTAACTAAGTGGAAATAAAAAGAAATAACTCGCGAAGAATTCTAGACAGGAAGCGCCATATAATCAATGGATGTAAGGATTAACTGTTTGCTAGACGTTTTAAACTTTCAGGATTTTTAACTATAAATAAAAAGCTTAGAAACAAAAAACCCAGCACATAGCTGGCTTATCGAGCTATTGACCTCCTCCCTTCGCTAAACCGAGGGGATTCCTACATCTAGACGGTCAAGCCCGACCGCAAGGATGTTCTTAGCAGCATTGATATCTCTATCATGCCATGTGCCACACTCAGCACAAGCCCATCCTCTTATTCGCAAGCCTGCTCTACCTTTCGGACTACTGTCACTTATTTTAAGGCAGCACGAGCAGGTCTGGGTAGTGTAACTCTCATTTACGATCTCAAACTGACAACCTGCATGCTTGCATTTATATTCCAGTTGTCGTTTAAGTTCAA
>NZ_FUGD01000177.1 GCF_900162815.1 Psychrobacter pasteurii
TGCTTGTTTGAGTATATTAACAATCTGAGTGTCGGTAAATCTTGATTTTTTCATGTCGAAATCTCCTGCTAGTATTTTAGCAGTTAGTTTCTACTTTTAGGTGTTATTATTTTTTGGGGTGATTACCTGACAACTATCCTGACACAGGGGGAGAGTAAAGTATTCAATGATACTAAGAGACAAAAAAAGGTGCTTTAATGCACCTTTTTTAATTAGTAGCCGTAATTAATAAGCTCTATAACTTATAGTTAGAAATTAGTAAACTCAACCCCAATGCCGCCACCAACATCTGTAGAGTGGATATCAGAATCAGATACCCACGCACGGCTAGAAATGGTAGTTTTTGGGTTTAACTGATGTTCCCAAGCTACGTCTAATACTGTTAGCTTATCTGACTCCGGAAAAGCCTTGTTAGTAGCTCGGTTAGATTGGTTCACTTTAGCGTGTTGAACTTTAGCATTGATAAAGTTTTGATTGTCTAACCATAGCTTACCGCCTACAGCGATACTTTCTGTATCTCCGCCTAGAGCATAACCTAGAGGATACCCGTGCTGGTAATATCCATCAGTATAGTTAGTATGGTTATAAGAAATACCTCTCACGTCACCACTGGTACGAGTATCGGTCCATTCCGTATACAATTGATATGGCATAGAGCCCATGGTAGTTGTATTTAAGCTTGATGCAAAATCAGCCCCCGCTAGGTACATATTTTTAGCAGGTAGGCCGCCAGCCTCATCCTCACCAATGTATTGGCCATAAACACTTACGGGTACATTGGCTAAAGGTGCTAAGTTGACTCGAGCATCAAATCCAGCCAATTGGTTTGCTGGATCACCCCCATCGCGACCACCATTGTCTTGGGTACCTTTGATAGCATCCCAAAATGAACTAAAGCCTTCTGGTCGACCTTCACCGCCCCACATAAAGGTACGTGAAGCTCCCAGTTCTAACCACTCTGTTGGGCTAGCCGTTAAACGCATACCGATTAGCTTGGTATCAGGCACTGCCTCATAGTCGTCTAATTGACCAGCGAAAAGCTGATACTGCCAAGGACCGATCCAGCTCAAATAAGGATGGCTTGGTGCATCCTGTGTATCACGCTGCATAGTGACACCAATGACAGGCTTGCTAGCGTCACCACGGATAAGACTACCATCATGACCTGGTCCCCACCAAGTAGGGATCTGGCCGGCAATAAGCCACTGGTTGGCATATTTACCTGCTAAGTAAGAGCCTTCAAAGCTTAGATCTTCATCATCAATCATGTCTTTATCTTTGACATTAGCACGAATATTAACTTCCCAATCCTCTTCACTTAAGCTTACTTGGGCAGCAGCTTGGAAGTTGGCTGTGTTATCATCAGCGAAGCTTTGTGGCAGCTGCTCTCTATCGGTTTGGGCATAAGCTGAGACTTTAGTATTTACTAACGACTTTGGCTCTTTATCCAGCGTATAGCGAATAGATTGTACAACTTGCTGTTGCTCAGCAGTGCGAATGTCAGCTTTAGATAAGACTCTATTAATCTCATTAGTCGTTAACGGCCAAGTGCTGGTATTAATTTGAATTACACCTTGCGCTCTTAACCAGTCTAGCTCTGATTTCAAGCTCATGTCATTCATCTGTAAGTTCTGAGCACTAGTTAGTGTACCTACTAAGCTTAGGCTTAGTAGCACACTCATTTTTTTTAAAGTGAAGATCCTGTTCATAGGGTAGGGCCTTAAGCTATAGGGAGGTTTAAAAAGTATCTGGTCGCTCATAATAATGATAATAGTTAAGTAAAGCTACTATTATAGGCTACATAGATAATTTATCTAAAGGCTATCTATTTTAGAGAATACAGTATTGATAGCTTCAACTGTCTTTTCGATTTCACTATCTAACAGGGTAGGGTGGACTAAAAACATTAGGCTTGTTTCCCCTAGCTGCATAGCCAAAGGCAGTCTTGGCTCTGGACGTAGCCCTGTATTATCGAAAGCTTTTTCTAGATAGACTTCAGAGGCAGATCCTGAATAGCAAGGAACGCCAAGCTCATTAATTTCACTGATGATACGATCACGCGACCAGCCTTCAGGTAGGTTTTCTGGTTTTACATAGACATACAGCTTGTAGTAAGCATGGGTGCAGTCTTCAAAGCCTGTGGTCTGTTCCATCACAGGAACATTGAGATAGCCTTTTTCTTCCCAAGGTTTGCAAGCATCAAGTATGGCTTGAGCATTTGCAGTACGTTTAGCGGTCCATTCTGGCATACGAGTCAGCTGAATACGTCCAATAACCGCTTGCATTTCAGTTAGGCGCCAGTTAGTACCAAAGCTCTCATGCAACCAGCGATAGCCAGGTGGGTGCTCGGTTTCATAGACAGCCTTGTAGCTCTTCCCATGATCTTTATAAGCCCACATGTTACGCCATAAGCGCTCATTATTGGTAGTGACCATACCGCCTTCACCGCCCGTGGTCATAATTTTATCTTGGCAGAAGCTCCAAGCACCAATATGACCGATACTACCCACACTACGGCCTTTGTATTTAGCGCCATGCGCTTGAGCACAGTCTTCAATCACATACAGATCATGTTTATCTGCCAATGCCATAATGCCATCCATATCACATGGCCAACCGGCTAAATGTACACAGACGATGGCGCGAGTTTTGTCTGTGATAACATTAGCAATGGTTTCAGGTGAGATGTTTCCACTATCTTCATTAATCTCTGCAAATACAGGCTTAGCACCAGCATTGACCACGCTTGAGATACTGGCAATAAAGGTGCGTGGCGTAACGATAACTTCATCATCAGGCTGTAACTTTAAGGCATGTAATGCTAAATCAAGCGCTGTAGTACCGTTGCTGACGGCAATGGCGTATTTACTGTCTGCAAATTGAGCAAATTCTTTTTCAAATTCACGAGCTTCAGTGCCCGTCCAGTAGTTGACTTTATTAGATAGCAGTACACGACTAACGGCATCAGCCTCTTCTTGGGTAAAGCTAGGCCAGGGTTGGAATGGAGTGTTTAGCATGAGAATCACTATACCTTTAAATTTTTTGATATTAGTTTATGGTAGAAAATTAATAGCTTTTACATCAGGAGGCTTAAATTAAAGAATGGAATGGATTATTTTACTAAGGGTCTGGCTGGATTACCAACTACAACTGTACCAGCTGGTACATCTTTGGTAACTACGGCACCCATACCAACAATAGCCCCTTCACCAATAATTAAAGGCTTATCAGGTGTACCTTGTTTGATAACAGCGCCTGTACCGATATAAGCATGATCGTGAATATAAATATTACCGTTACAATTAACTCGGGGTGCAAAGGTCACATAATCACCTATCACACAGTCGTGTTCCACATAGCTGTATAAATTAGCATGAAAGCACTTCCCTATGGTGACATTAGAACCTATAGTGACAAAAGGACTAAGTGCAGCTCCTTCTTTTATTTCTACAGCATCCATGATGATAGTGCTATCGGCTAATATGGTCCATACAGGAATATTATCAGTAGCAAGCTTGTTAGCAATCTTCTCGCGAATACTACTGCTGGCAATCGCAATAAGTACTTTTTTATTTTTAGCCTCAGTCGACCTAAATTTTTGGTAACTCATGGCTATATAGCCGTTAACTAGCTGTTCTTCTTCCAAGGCATCATCGATAAAAACAATTTGAGCCTGTTTATATAAACCATCACGCTTTAGTTGCTCAATGGCAACTGGCATTAAGCTACGACCACACCCTGAAGCACCATACACCCCATATAAGCAGTCCATAAGTTATTGCACCGACTCTTTGGGAGTAGGTGAGCCTGTGAACTTACTCATTGTGGCTTCACCTTCAGCACTAATACCATCCTTTATGAGCACTTGCTTAACTGTCTTCGCTAGAATTTTGAAGTCTAGCCACAGAGATTGGTTATCAACATACCAAGTATCGAGTGCGAACTTCTGCTCCCAACTGATCGCATTTCGACCGTTGACTTGAGCGTACCCTGTTACTCCTGGGCGAACATTATGACGACGCGCTTGTTCGCTATTATACAGAGGCAAGTACTCCATGAGCAGTGGGCGAGGGCCTACTAAGCTCATATCACCTTTTAAAACATTCCAAAGCTCAGGTAGTTCATCAATACTGGTACTGCGTAGTTTTTGACCAAATGGTGTTAGGCGCTCGTTGTCTGGTAAAAGGTTTCCATCTTTATCAGTGGCATCCTTCATGGTTCGAAACTTAATCATCTCAAAGGCTTTACCATCTAAGCCAGGGCGTGTTTGTTTAAATAATACAGGAGAACCTAAATTCTTTTTAACCTTATAAGCCGTGACAGCCAGTACTGGGGAGAGTACGGCCAAAGCTGTACCACTGGCAGTAATGTCGATTAGTCTTTTAAGCATATGAATGACCTTGTAAGCTATAGTCCCATTTCTTTGAGCATAAAGTTATTGACAGCGTGAACATCGAATTTTTCTTCAGCAATTCGGCGTGACGCCTTACCCATGGCGTTAATTAAGGCAGGATTAGTTATAAATTTCTTCATAGCCTCGGTTAATCCATCTACAGATTTAACGGGTACTAAATAGCCATTAACTCCATCTGTTACCGTTTCACGGCAGCCTGGTGCATCGGTAGTAATCACTGGTCTGCCCATCGCCATGGCCTCTAGTACTGTGCGAGGCGTACCTTCTCTATAGGAGGGTAGAACATAAATTGAACTGGAGGCTATAGCTGGCTTGACATCTGAAAGCTTACCCCAGAAGTTGATAGTTCCGTCTTTAATCCAGTTATCTAACTCTTGCTGCTCTATACTATCTGGATTGTCATCAATCCAACCGATTAAGTAAAACTGAGTCTGAGGATATTTTGTCTTAATACATTTGGCAGCTTGCGCATACTCTCTGACTCCTTTATCTCCAAGCAGGCGGGCAATAAGGAGGAATCTGAGCTCGGTAGTATTATCACCTGCGACAGGTAAGGGCACAACTTCATACTCAGAGATATCGACCCCTGAGCCATTGACTACTGCTGTAGGTGTAGCAGGGGAAATAAGCTTTAGCTGTTTAAATAGGTTTAGGTCATCTGGATTCTGAAAAAAAACTTTAGACGTCTTAGATAGTGCCTGTTTATATAACCCATGTATTAGCTTTTGTAGCTTACTTCGATTACCCGTCTCTTCGACCTGTTGAAAGGCATAGCCTAAGCCTGTAATCAGGGCATAGCGGTTAGGAACCTTTGCTGCCCATGCTGCTAATGCGCCATAAATGACAGGCTTGATTGTATAAGCCATCACATGGCTAGGTTTAACTTTCTTCATTATTAAATATAGTGTAGAAAACGCAGCAGCATCCTTCAATGGATTAGTGCCAGTTCGTTGCAGTGGTATATCATGAAGAGTGTAACCTAGGTTCTTAAGCGCTGTAACATCTTCGGGGTGGTTACCAAATTCAGGGGCTGCAATATGTATCTCAAACCCTTTGTTCTGTAGTGCTTTAATTAAAGCACCACGAAACTTTAGGATAGAGCCTGGGTAGCTGGCTATTATTAGAAATTTCATTTTTAACCGTACCTATACCGTATCAGAATCAAAATAGCTTAAGTACCATTTGTTTCTATCACTTAAGGTTTCTCTCAGTTTATCATTAAAGATTCTTACCCCAAAGTGCAGCTCTATAGGTCTTACTTTTTCAGGTAGTGGTAAGAAACCATTAATTTTATAAGCAGCATGGTTAGGTGAATGATTAAAATTCCACGCTAATACTGCATCGCAATGGCTATCTTTTAAACTTTGTAAAGCTTTATTCAAAACAATAGAGCCTAGTTTCTCATCTAAGTATATAAGCTCCATAATATAACCTATTAAGCCACCATGCTTCTCCTTAAGGGAGTAAATACAAATAGCTTGCATTTTACCCTTATCATCAAGTATAGCAACATTCTGATAGTCTTCACCGGGTCGAGAGAGTCGCCAATTGATGTATTTAGCGTCCCTAATAAGGCCTGTATTTATTTTTTTAGAAAAAACAGTCCATAGCTGATCGTAATTAGAATCAATAGGTGTATTTTCGACTATATCGAAATTAGTCTGATACTTAACCTTCTTTAAATAAGTAATATTAGGTAATAAGTTAGATACCTTCTTTATAATAGGCAGCTTTGATAAGATGTAACGTGAACGTAAGGGTAAAACTAGAAAAGGAACTGGATCCAAGTTTACCCAGCCCAACTTATTAAAAAAACCATGGGCAGAGTTACCATTTGGAAATCCATAAACAAAAGCGATACCTCGGCTTTTTGCCTCATCATAAACTTGTGAGGCTAGCTTATTAAACAGCCCCTGACCTCTGGCCTCAGGAGCAACCAAAGTATCTAGAGATTGTGAGCCAGTAACTTTTTGATTGTCAGATATAAATCTGTTTTGAAAAACAGCATAGATGCCCGTTAGTCCTTTTACTAGGGTTGGGTCAATGCCTCCTAGTACCAGTCGACCTTCTTGACTATAGCTATCTATGTATTGCCATTTCAAATGTTGTAGTGTACGAGGGCTATCATTATTATTAAAGAGTTGCTTAACCAGCTCTAAGTCCTGCTCATTGTCTATCCATTTATTATTCATTGTAATACCTTTTGCATTCGTCCATTGTCAGATTTAGAATTTCACCATTATCCATTCTAGTAGAAATATTTTTTATTATACTTTCAAACGTATCACGCATTTTAGGAGCTGTAATCATATTATGAGGATGAAACCACATATGTGCTTGTGCAGAACGACGTGACGCAGATCTTAATATGTGATCCCATCGTCTATAAGTAACTTCATTAGGTATGAGTCGCCTTGGACCACTGGGCCAGTTCAAAAAGTAACCTGCAGGCAAACTTATCATAGGCGTCTTTTTAGATGACTTAAACTTTTGTGATGGCTTTAATACATTAAATTCGTCAAGGACTCTGTAGTATTTATTAGAATGTAATCTAGACTGCTCTATTACACCTTTTCTATACACATCGAAACCTGAGTTACCCAGTAACTTTAAATGGCCTACATCATTACGTGGGAATACTATAGAGGTTACATCTAAACTCTCTTGCTCAAATATCTTAAGAGACTCTGAGGCTTCAAACTTAACGATACTCTCTTTGGTCGTTTTGCCTAATGGGTGATGAGTAAAACCATGCCAAGCAATTTCATGACTATTTTTCTTAGCTTGCAAATAGAATTCTCTGCCTAGCCAACCGTCCAAATTTTCGTTATGTAATGTATTAAAGATATGTTTATACCATTCATCTTGCTCATTAATATAAGATTGTATACTGTCTTTATATTTTAGGATGTTAGCTTCATCCTGGGTGAAGAGGGTGGTGAAGGCATAAGTGGCTTTAATTGAGTGATGCGACAATACATTGTTGATATATGAATAAACTTCACTTAGACTGCTTTGATTAATAGATTTTGTAGAAGCTCCTATATGATCAGCAACTCCCCATAGCCCTTCACAGTCAAGCGACAAGGTAAAAACCCCTTTACTCATTTTTTTCTCCGGTTATGGTTACTTTGATTTATTGCTTCATTCCATACATTAACATAACGTTCACACATTTTTTCGATTGAGTAATTTTCGATAACTCTGTCATAAGCTTTCTTTCTGCGAGCTGCCCATTTCTCTGAGGAGTTCATATATTCGTGATAAGCCTCTTCCAAAGCATTCTCTAGTGCTTCCTGATCGTCTGACGGAACAATCCAGCCTGTATCTGAAATAATTTCGCTAGCATCACCGACCTTAGTACTGATGCATGGTATACCAAAGCTCATAGCTTCAATAAGCACATTTGGAAAACCTTCAGTGACGCTACTTAATACCAAGCAGTCCATTTGTTTATACACCTTAGAAAGCTTAGTTTTATTCTCAACCTGACCTAGCAAAGTAAATGAGCTATTAATAAGATCCTCATAATTATTTCTAAATATAGGATTGTCACAACTGACACCTGTACCTGCCATAATGCATCGAGCGCTTGTATGGTGATCATTGAAATCTTTGAAGGCAGAAATAAATAATGTATGATTTTTCGCAGGATCGTAACGGCCTACATGTCCAACGGTAAAGCTTCCTTTTGGTTGTGATTGAAAAGATTCAGGGTGAAGGCTATTAATGTTTACTCCATTTGGGATATATACGAACTTATCGTCAAAGCCAACTTTTCTATGCATTTCAATGGATTTTAATGAACAATTTATTATCTTATAGGGTATAACTTTAGAAAGATTAGCGCTTATTTTCATTAATGCATAATTCTTAGACCCTAGCTCTTGTTTGGTAACTCTACTTTGGCGAATATTCCAAACTACGGGCACTCCCCAAGCTTTACCAATTAATCCAAAAAGTAAGTTAGAGTGCCCCATCCAGCTTTGAATTATGTCAGGACGATGGCTCAGGATTTCCTTTTTTAATCTATATAAATTTAGGGGAAATGATTTTGGACTACGAATGTTAAGGGATCGGAGAGCAACACCTGCTTTTCTAAAATCATTTTCATAATCTGGCATATCTAAAAGAGTATATACAATATGCTGTACAGTATTGGAGGTACCTTTGACTAATCGGAGAAGTGCACCTTCAGCACCTCCTCTACCTTTCCCACCAGTAATTATATGGATGACTCTCAAAATCTTGTTTCCTATTTAAAATATGAGGACTTACCTGTTAATAAAAGTTACTTATAATAATCACTAAATTTCTTATCTTTAGACATTACAGAAATAAAAAGGTAAAGAAAAAATGGTAAAACCATGATTTTTTGTCGGACAGCAATCCCTAAATTGCCAGTTGTTAAAGCCAAAATTATCCAAGCTATAGTTGCATATGCCCACATAAATTTACGGTTTTCTAATGAAGTTGTATTTTTATTTTTATTTTTGATTATTCTGTAACCGCCAGCTATAAAAAGGTATAACAAAAGAATGTTATCTAATGCAGAAAAAATCTGTGTAACAGAACGAGCCTCTAAAATAGTAGGTCTAAACATATAAGTGAATAACTTCATAGGAAAGCTCATTTCAGATAGAGTTAAGCCACTATCTGTACTCTTGTAAACATCTTCACGCCCTTGAATATATTCTGCTATGTCCTCAGGGGTGTTAGAATCCTGAATACCGGCATAATTAAGTGCATAGGGGACTAATAGAGAAGATATACCTATAGTAACAGAGGCTAGTAACACCTTAACCAGTGCATTTGTTTTCTTATCGAAGAATAGTGAAATTGCTAAAGATATAATTAATATTCCAGCAATATGAGGTCTAACGAAAAACATCATCATGATGGATAGACTCATAGGAAACAAACGATTTTTCAGATTTAAGGAAGACCATAAAGCTAGCACTACTGAAAGAAAAGATATAGGATCTTTCCCGATACCACTTGACCAGAAACTAATAGAAGGCAGAAATATCACTAATGTGGCAACAATTCTTAATAGTTTCTTTTGGTTTGAAACTGTTCTATGAATAATAGAGTCTAAAATTATAAGCCCTAAAGCCCCTAGTATATTAAAAAAAAGAAAGCAACCAATCATATTAAAGTAAAAATAATTGGTTAGGATCATCACTATAAATCGAATGAAATGAGTTCCAGGCTGAAAGATATAGTTTCCAATAAGACCTTGTTCGTAATATACAGTGGCATCAGCTCCAAACTTTAAAGTATAAATATAGTAAACGAACGTAAAAAAAGTATGCCATAAGTACAATATTACTGAGCGTTTATCTTTAGCACCAAATTTTCTAGCCATTAATATTGAGGTGAGTAATCCTAAAACCAATATTATAAATGGGCTTATTGCCTGCCAGACTTCAAGAAGCATTAGGTACCTTAATAATTTTAATTTCAGACATCTATTTATATATGAAAAAAGTAGTCTGAGTGCGGTTAGATGATTCTTCTAAGCATTCTAATGATCTTAAGAGAATACTTAGAACCCATGTGAGTAAATAATTGCAGGCTACTAAACTTAGGTTGAATATTTATTGCCTCTTTGAAATCGATAAACTTATAGTGATTATTTTCAATAAAATTAATTATATAATTTAAGGCATCGTCACTTATAGAATTTGTATGTAAGCAAATAGTTTGAATGCCAAAAGGAAGGAACTTGAGAGGCTTTGATAAAAGTTGAGGCACGAGTATGACTCCTTCAATATTATAAGGATACAATCCATACCCATCAGTAATCGCTGTGAAGCCTAATTTTTTTAAAGCCTTCAGAGTGTTCCTATCAAAAGAATGTGAAGGTGCCATGAAGTAAGGTTGCCAGATACTATTAGCACTTAATATGTTTTTACCAATCTGCAACCTCTCTAATTGTACTTCATAACTATGATCACTCATTGATACCTAGCATGCCACCTGCCTTTATAGTATACGTATGATGGGTTCCATGCTGTGCAATTGTATCACCGTATTCAGCGAATTCTTTTAGAGTACTAAAAAAAACACTATTTGACATATTTATGTTAATAGAGAGGTTAGCGTCTTTATTATCAGGGACTACACCTAAGATGGACTTAACTCCATATTTCACAGCTACTTCTTTTATTTTCAAAAACTTATTCCAGTCCATACCAGGTATGATATCGTCAAATCTTAGTATGAATTTAGACACTTTTACACTCCTTAATGCGCGCTCTTACAAAATGCGGATGTTTGATAAAAAATGATTCAAAGCAAGCTCTTGAATCCAAAATCTGCCAGAAACAAACTCATAATCGCCATCTGCCTTACGGATATACTTTCCGGAAATACCATCTATTGATAGCTGTTCGCAGGTATCTACACCAATGAATATCGAAGACTCAATAATTAAAAACTGGTTACGTTTTTCACTATATACGAAGTCTGTAGCCAGGCATATTGCACTGAATGCTTCACGTACCTTATCGGGGTTTATTTTTTTTAATAAGCGCCTTAACTTAAACATCGTTAAAGGTATGTTGTGCAAAGAATTCATACCAAGGCTATAAACTTTTATACCTTGTTCTTGAAGTTTAGGCCCAATAATCCCCAAGTCAGTAATTGATATAACAGAGTGTTCAAACTGCTCTTTTTTAGAGCTATTGAGAACTAGGCGCTGTAACATAAGTTCAGCACCCCCAACATTTAAACCAATAATAATGTGAGCGATTTTTTTAGTCATTTTTATTACTTACATAGTAGTATAAGCCATATGATAGAGCCTCCTCATGCAAAGGCTGACTCTCTACAAACACCCAAGAATCTAGAGTTTTAGTGTAATAACCACCTGAATGTCTAATTACACTAGAGCCAAAGTTAGTACCCTGAAACTCTATAAGGTAGGGAGTTTTATCTTTGTAAGCTAAATCCATGGAGATGTACGGATTTTTAAGCTTAGAAAATATTTTTTCTGCATAGTCTAGAACATCATTAGGTACATCATGATAGTGAAATTTTTTACTACCACTTGCTCTAAAGTCGCCTTTTTTTACATCTCTACGCATAGCATAGAATCGATTTCCAGTCACTAAAACACGGTAGTCACATGTGAGATCTGTTATGAAATCTTGAGTTACAAATCTTTTAAAAGGCTTATAGTAATAGGAGTAAAGTGAGTAATTATCAGTAGGGAGCCTTAGTTTGCGGATAGAGTTTTTTATTTTTCTAGATTTAGAGATCTGTATGTTTTTAGTTTTAAATTTTGTTAGATCGTGTTTGTCTTTGATTAAAGTTACTCCAGAACTTCCTGAACCATCTATTGTTTTTAAAACAAATGGAGGTGATATTGTAATGGAATCTATATCAAATACGTAATCACTTAATAAATCATTTATACCTAAGGCTCTTCGCATTACTTCTTGGAAACCTTTATTTTCATGAGCGAGTAGCATTTCATAGGTAGGTAAAATTAAGCAATGATCTTTGACATAATAAAGAA
>NZ_FUGD01000182.1 GCF_900162815.1 Psychrobacter pasteurii
GTGTTTTTGATTTTAGCGTGGATTGCTTTGACACGCTTTTTATTCTTAGCACGCTGGGCTACTGCTAATTTATTCGCCCACTTTTGCGTTTGCTTAATAATTAGCTTGGTGCCATTTGAGGTAGTAGCAGACTCTTTTAGGCCTAAATCAATACCAACGCTGCCCTTACCACTTACTTGCTTAGGAAAGTCTTTAACAGTAATACAGGCATACCAACGATTACGGCTGTCTTGTACTATCTCAAGCGTGTTAATTTGATATAGGCTTAGGTTGTAGCTATCGAATACATCTATGATGAGCTTTTGACCTTTAGACAGTGATAATTGAAGGGTTGATTTAAGTGCTTTCTTTCCCGTTTGTCTTGTGCTTAGATACTTGATAGCAGACTTTTTAAAAGGTATCCAGCCCAGTGATTTACGTTTGGCATCAGGACGATTGGTACGCCAGTTAAGCTTGGCTTTTTTAAATTGTTTT
>NZ_FUGD01000183.1 GCF_900162815.1 Psychrobacter pasteurii
TCGACTAAAGATTTTAGCTGAGAGTATTTTGCCGTCAAAGCGCAAGGCTTCACGCATACGAACCCAACCTAGATTTGGTATGCGAATCTGTCTGCCTTTTTTACGAAACTGAGGGTATTTAGCCTCGCCCTTAAAGAAGCGCTTATAGGCATCGCCTAGCTGCATAATGGCCAGTTGTGGGGCGCATTTCGTCACCTCAAGCATGAATGGGTACTTATCACGCTTAATGGCGTTTAATTGTTTGCGTAGTTTGCCTTGGGTAGGCTTTAGTAATTTGCTTTCATCAACGTCAATACCAATAATGAGGCAAGCATCACGATAGGCTTTATCTTGAGCATACTGTCGTTGC
>NZ_FUGD01000187.1 GCF_900162815.1 Psychrobacter pasteurii
TTTAGCTGAGAGTATTTTGCCGTCAAAGCGCAAGGCTTCACGCATACGAACCCAACCTAGGTTTGGTATGCGAATCTGTCTGCCTTTAACAGCAAACTGGTCATTAGACAGGCTAAACCTATCGTTAACGCCTTTCTTGCGAAACTGTGGATACTTAGTCTCGCCCTTAAAGAAGCGCTTATAGGCATCGCCTAGCTGCATAATAGCCAGTTGTGGGGCGCATTTCGTCACCTCAAGCATGAATGGGTACTTATCACGCTTAATGGCGTTTAATCGTTTGCGCAGTTTGCCTTGGGTAGGCTTTAGTAATTTGCTTTCATCAACATCAATACCCATAATATGACAAGCATCACGATAGGCTTTATCTTGAGCATACTGTCGTTGCCACTGAGCTAACGCCCAGTTATAGGCAAGACGAGCTATA
>NZ_FUGD01000184.1 GCF_900162815.1 Psychrobacter pasteurii
TTGGTTTTTTTAGTTGTAAATGAGCGTGATTTAACATCACCAACCACAATTAAGCTGTTATCTTTAACAAGCTTGGTGGTGAATTTATGAATTAAGTCTAATCTTGTGTTTTTAATTTTGGCATGAATTGCTTTGACAAGTTTTTTATTGTTAGCACGCTGGGCTACTGCTAATTTATTCGCCCATTTTTGCGTTTGCTTAATAATTAGCTTGTCGCCATTTGATGTGGTTGCAGACTCTTTTAAGCCTAAATCAATTCCAACGCTGCCCTTACCACTTGCTTGTTTGGGGTAGTCTTTAACAGTGATACACGCATACCAACGATTACGACTGTCTTGTACTATCTCAAGCGTGTTGATTTGATATAGGCTTAGGTTGTAACTATCGAATA
>NZ_FUGD01000185.1 GCF_900162815.1 Psychrobacter pasteurii
AAAGGCAGACAGATTCGCATACCAAATCTAGGTTGGGTTCGTATGCGTGAAGCCTTGCGCTTTGACGGCAAAATACTCTCAGCTAAAATCTTTAGTCGAGGTGACAGATGGTTTGTCTCTATTGCAGTTGAAATAGATGCTGTAAACCTTACCAAAAAAACAGGTAAGCAGACAGGTGTAGACTTAGGTATTACCGACTTAATCACCTTGTCAGATGGTACTAAAGTCAAAGCACCCAAGCCACTTATGGCGAAACTCAAAAAACTTAAAAGGCTGAGTCGCCAATTAAGCCGTAAACAAAAAGGCAGTAATAATCGTGCTAAAGCGAAAGCCAAGCTATCACGATTGCACCTGAAAATCAGTAATATCCGTAAAGACGCTCTACATAAGCTTACTACTGGCTTGGTGAATGAGTATGATGTTATTGCAATTGAAAACCTAAACACCAAAGGCATGATGCAAAACCGCAAGTTAAGCCGTGCTATTGGCGATTTAGGCTTTTATGAGTTTAAGCGTCAGCTTGTTTATAAGGC
>NZ_FUGD01000210.1 GCF_900162815.1 Psychrobacter pasteurii
ATCTTTGAAATGGGTTTTCGTAACAAGAACTGAGCTTTCTTTTACAGTCTGATTAATATCAATTTTATCTTTTACTATATTTATAGAAAAATATATAAGATAGAATGCCCCTAAAAAGGATAACCACAGCATAGCTGTCTCGCTAACTGAAAACACTCATTGAAGGATAATAAATGATATCGCTATCAAAATTAGTGATGCAGCATTAGTACCTGCGACTGTTGCTAATCCAGCCCTGAACCCACCTTTTACGCTTGCACTCACTACAAGTACAGTCACAGGTCCTGGAGTACCTAAAAACAGTAAAACAGCTGAGAAATAGGTGAATAATAAAGAATAATCAATCATTTAACTAATGCCTTTTTTATTTTTAATGGACATATTTTATTTACAAGTGCTCATCTAAACTAGCATTCAACTCTAAATCATTCTTATTGTCACTCTTAGTCTCGACCGTACCACCAAGCCCCTTTACCAAATCTGTCATTAAATCCTTATCGCCCTGTCTGCTCAAAAAATCCAACAGGTTATCAGCCGTATATTCTTTTAAGCCTTGTACAGAATTATTCTCTAAAGCGTCCACAAAAAAAGCACCCAGTAGTATTTTTTGCCGTGTCAGTTTCTTATCTAGCTTCTGCTTCTCCCTATTTATTTTAGCCTCAAGTTCGTTAATTCTCTGCTGTTCTTTTAGATCATTACCACCTAGTAAGCTCATATTATCTTCCTTATACTAGTAGATTTTTTTGTTCATCCAACTATAGCAATTTCGCCAGTACCTAACAACAGTTTATGATATAGTTATTTAACGGATGGTTGAGTCCCACTGACTAAGTGCGAGTTTTCGACTTGAAATTATAATCCACTATGTTACTTATAATTTCAAATCAAAACCTCGTGAGGGGCAAGCCCCCTCAACCCCCACCCCAAACAAAAAGCCGTTTGGGGTAAAGTAAAAATTGGAGTTTGTACAAAATGGCCATTTTCATCGCTAGCACAAAATCAATAAGTAGAGGTAAGGGGCAATCAGCGGTTGCATCTGCCTCATATCGTGCTGGTGAAAAATTAGAAGATAAGCGGTGCGGAAAAGTTCATGACTACTCAAAACGCTACGGTGTTATGAGTGCTGATATTATTTTGCCCTCATCTTTAAAAGATAAAAAGGTCACTATCAACAGGGGCGAGATTTGGAACAAAGCTGAACAAGCAGAAAACCGAAAAGACGCAAGGGTTGCTCGTGAGTGGTTAGTTAACTTGCCGTATGAACTATCAGAAAAAGAGCGAAAAGAACTAGCTCATAGGTTCAGCCAAAAGCTAGCTGACAGATACGGAGTTATTGCAGATTGTGCTATTCATAAACCGACTGACAAAGAAATAGAAAGAGGGGCAGATCCTCGTAATTTTCATGCGCACATCATGCTAACAACACGCAAAGCAGAACTGAACGATAACAACGAGATTGTACTAACAGACAAAAGCACAGCAGAACTGTCAGATAAAAAAAGACGTGAGCTTGGACTTGAGCGTATGAGCCATGAAGTTAAACAGGTGCGTCAATTGTGGGAGTCAGTGGCGAATGAAAAACTAGCAGAGCATGGCTTAGATCTAATTGATAGCAGCAGTTACAAAAGCCAAGGAATTGACATTGAGCCACAGCTCAAAATGGGGTCGGTTGCAACAAAGCTAGAGCGTAGAAAGTACGCAGAAGAACTTAAAAAAGCTAAAGCGGCGAAAGAAAAAGGCGAATCTTATGAGATTGATAAAAGTCCAGCTACCAAGCTTGGAGTGATTAACGAGATTATCAACGAGCGAAACGAGCTAATCTTTAACTTAGAGATTGAAGATAACAAGCTTATTAACGATAAAGCCGAGCAAATCATTTTTGCTAAAAAGCAAGATATTGAACACACCACACCACCACCGACAAAAGCGATCAGTACAGATGTGGTTAAATCTAATGCAGTCGCTCAAGCTTTGGCACTGGCGAAAAGCGTTAAGAGCAAACGTGAACAAGAGAAAATAGCAGAAGCCAAAGCAAGGGCAGAAGAAGCCATGCGATTACAACAGCAACGAGAAGCCGAGCAAGCCAAACAGCAGGCTATTGAGCAAGCTAAGCTAGAACAAGCACGAGTAGAAGCCGAAAGAGCTAAACAAGCACAAGCGGAACAAAGACAGCTAGAAATTAATCAGTTTAAAGAAGCTAAACAAGAGATATACGTAAAAGCAAGAAGCAACCCTGACCACTTTAAGAACATTGAAGCCGATAACCCGATAGGACAAAAGATAATAGCTATTAATGTCGCTAGTGAAGCGGTCCGGAAGCTAAACACTTACATTGATGATCCAACCACAACCGACTATCAAAAACGGTACGCAGTAGGTGAACGTGATGTTCTAATCGATCTCACAGCAGAGCAAGCGAGAAAAGCACTAACAGTAACAAAAGAGCTTTACGGCAGAAGCGATCGTAAAACGCACACAAATGAGCTACAAGGGGCATTAGACAATTTTGCCAAGGTTACCAGCGATAATGTGAGTAAAGAGGCACAGAAGAGCTTACAGGACGCACAGCAAGCTATTAAAGACTACAGCAATGAGATTAACCGCAGTAATAGCTATGGAATGAGAAGATAAAATGGATAACACCAATACACAGCTAGAAGATTTATTAACGGCTCTAGCAACGCTCACAGAGCATAATCAAGCCCTTTTAGAACAGCGTGAGCAACTGGACGTTGCTAGCACTGCTAGAGCGAATGAAACCGCTGATTTAATTAAGCAGTTAACAGCGCAGCTCAAAGAATATCAAGAAAAAGAGAAAATGCTCACCGATGAAACTTTAGAGGGCATACAAAGAGCTCTTAGTACTGTTTTTAAGCAGAACCAAGAAAGTTATCACAAAGCAATAAACAAGGGCTTTACAACTCACATTAAACAGCTAACAATCGAGCTATCACAGGTTTCTAGTAGTATTAAACAACAGCTACAACAGCTACAAGAAGATGCTCGAAGAACACAGAAAGAATTTGAGTATCGCAATACATCAATTTTAGCTTATGAGGACTCATATAAGACGCAGAGCGACAAGTTAAAGCAAAATGTAGCTAATACACTGAAAGAGGTGTCAAACAGCACCAAGACGCATTTAGAGGCGTTATCTGATGAGTATGTAAGTCAGCTAACTTGGAAAACAGGTCTGATCTTAGGTGGCGTTTGCTTGTTCATCATACTGCTAACATTTTTTATAGCTTGGTTGTTCATACCCAGTAAATCAGAGATAGCAGAACGCAGAGCAAATTATGTCATGCTAGAGCGTTATGATATTGCTGATAATGTCGTCAAAGGTAAAGACGGTTATTATGCTGATGTTAAAAAGTCTACTTGTTTCACTGCCAAAGACGGTAATTTTTACTGTAAATTTCGTTAAGTTCACCTCTTTTTTTCTTCTTTTGTTTTAGTAGTTATCCACAAGCAAAAAGGCTTTTAATGCTTTTAAATGCTTTTAAATGCTTTTCCGTCCTCGCAAAGCCACGATATTAAAGGGCTGTAACTTCCATTGAACGACGTTTACTTACCCATTGAACGACGTTTACTTACCCATTGAACGACGTTTACTTACCCATTGAACGACGTTTACTTACCTTTTAACGACGTTATAATATTTGACGTTTATACGACTGGTAATTACAATGTCGTTAAATAATGCAAAGGGAGTTTTAAAGTGGCTAAGTCAAACCTAGTAGTAAAAACAAACTACCTAAACACCGTGCTTCAAAATTTGACATTGGTAGAGATTAGAATAATTCAATTGGCGATAGTAGATGCAAGAGAAACGGGTAAAGGACTAAGTACTGATACTCCTTTACGTATTGATGCCATGCGATACGCTGAAGTTTTTAATACCACTCGTCAAAACGGCTATTTGATGATGAAAGATGCAGAAGAGACTTTATTTAACCGTCGCTTTAGTTTTTTAGATGATGATGAAAGAACGGTGAAGTCACGTTGGATCTCGCAAGTCAGGTACTTAGATGATGAAGGAGCGATTGAGGTGGTGTTTACGCCTGCAGTAGTTAAGGGGATTACTCGTATAGATGGGGCAGAAGAGTTTTTTACTAAATATTTGCTAGAGCAAACTGCAAGAATGGATAGTAATTATTCTATTCGGCTGTATGAGTTGCTTGTTCAGTGGAAAAAAGCAGGCAAAACACCTTTATTCGAACTTGAACAGTTTAGAGGACAAATGGGACTGGGGATTAATGAATACAAAAGAATGTGTGACTTCAAAAGACGTGTACTAGATTTAGCTGTCGAAGAAATTAACGAAAAATCGGATCTTAAAGTCAGCTATGAGCAAGAGAAAAAGGGCAGACGTATCACTGGCTTTAAATTTAAAATAATCACTAAGAGCAAACCTGAGCAGCCCCAAAAAAGAACCGTAAGCCGTGACGCTTATACAGCAGATATGTTTACCGTTGATGGTTTAAATGATAAACAGCTAGGGCGTATCGCTCGTAACCCTAACTTTATCGCTGATTATAATCATTTGGTCAGTTCTACTAGCCCAGCAGGTCAAAACCCTAATGATTGGGAGTTTGAGATGATTAATCGCCTTAAAAAAGACGCTTCTCAATTTAAGAAACGTCCAATTAGGGATTATTTAGAGTATTAAGGCTAGCGGTCTATTGTTAGTAGCTTTAGTAGCTTGTTAGCTCAAATAATGGTCTTATTTAGCAGTTCTACTGGGATAGACTCTAAAAATTATTTATGAAGGGTGTTATTTGTTATGAAGACTATTACTGCCTTAGTGTTTGAAAATTATGAAACTTTAGACTTATTTGGACCTATCGAGGTATTTGGTAGCTTAAAAGAATACTATAGAGTGCAGTTTGCGTCATTAGCAGGAGGTGTAGTTAAAAATCATCACGGTGTTGAGTTACTCACGAATAATACTGATAATTTACTATTTGGAACAGATATTCTACTAATAGTAGGGGGTCAAGGCACCCGTCAATTAGTAGAAGACAAGCTTTTTTTAGAGGTATTAAAAAAGCTCTCAGAAAATGCACAGTGGGTCCTGAGTGTATGTACAGGTAGTGCTTTATTGGCAAAATCGGGTTTATTAGAAGGTAAGCAAGCAACTTCTAATAAGCGATCTTGGCAATGGGTAATCTCTCAATCCAACCAAGTTAACTGGATACAAGAAGCACGGTGGGTAATAGATGATAAGTTCTATACTTCATCAGGTGTTAGTGCTGGAATAGATATGACGCTAGGGTTTATTGCGGACAGACATGATTTAGAAACTGCACGTAAAATTGCCAAAGAAATAGAATATAACTGGCAAGAAAATAGCCAAATCGACAATTTTTGGGATGTGTTTTAGAGATAATCCTTTAGTTTATATTGGGGAAAGCTCTATTTAATAGAGGTTTTAGTTGTATAGAAAAAATAATGATACTGGCTAACACTCGTAGACCGTTATAAGTGGTTCCGTTATAATAGTCTGTTTTAAGTGGTCTGTTAATACGTTTAAAGGGTGAAATAACTGGTTCCTTTGGGGTATACTCTATTTACTGGTATTGAACTATATCTAGGTTTTGTAGAAGAAATAATTGGATCACTATTAGGATGTAGTTAGTTTAACTCTGCTAACCACAGACTTATTGCAAAGCCGATGAATAACATTCCGATTAGTCCCATACTAGAAATCACCAACCATGGATACTGGCGAAAGCGAGTTGATAGACGTTCTCCTACAAGTACCATCATGCTTTGGTAGCATAAACTGATGATTTGTAAAATAATTGCTAATACTAAAAAAGAAATAAATGGATTAGGGTAACTTGGATCGACAAACTGTACGAAAAACGATAGAAAAAATAGAATACCTTTAGGATTAGTGA
>NZ_FUGD01000193.1 GCF_900162815.1 Psychrobacter pasteurii
ATCTCAAACTGACAACCTGCATGCTTGCATTTATATTCCAGTTGTCGTTTAAGTTCAAACCAACCTGCATCGTATGTCGATTTAGCTAGATTGGTCATCGTATTGGTAAATGAGCGTGATTTAACATCACCAACTACAATTAAGCCGTTATCTTTAACAAGCTTGGTGGTGAATTTATGAATTAAGTCTAATCTTGTGTTTTTGATTTTGGCGTGGATTGCTTTGACACGCTTTTTATTCTTAGCACGCTGGGCTACTGCTAATTTATTAGCCCATTTTTGAGTCTGTTTAATCTGTAGTTTGTGGCCCGTTGATGTGGTAGCAGCTTCCTTTAAACCTAAGTCAATACCAATGCTGCCCTTACCACTTGCTTGTTTGGGGTAGTCTTTAACAGTAATACACGCATACCAACGATTACGGCTGTCTTGTACTATCTCTAAAGTGTTTATCTGATATAGGCTTAGGTTGTAACTATCGAATACATCTATGATGAGCTTCTGACCTTTAGAAAGTGATAGCTGAATTGTTGATTTAAGTGCTTTTTTGCCTGTTTGTCTTGTGCTTAG
>NZ_FUGD01000176.1 GCF_900162815.1 Psychrobacter pasteurii
CTAAGAAGTTTAATGTAAACCCACAATTTGTACATAAATGGGTGAAGCAATATCAAAGCGGTGGTATAGATGCTATAAAGCCAAAGATCAGTAAAGCCTGCTATAGTTACGAGTTTAAACACGAAGTGATTACAACGATGCTTACCCAAGGCTTAAGTCAATCTGAGGTGGCATTGAAATTCAACATCAGCTCACCGGCTTTAATCAGTCACTGGCACAAAGCATATCGGCTACAAGGCATGTCTGGACTCACTTCTAAACGTCAAGGTAGAACCGCCATGAGTAAACCTTATATCACAGACAAGCCAGATGATGAAAAGACACTAGCAGAGCTTAAACGTGAGAATGAATACCTACGTGCGGAGGTTGCCTATCTAAAAAAGCTGGATGCCTTGCTCAGGGAGCAGGAACAAGCAAGCAAAAAGCAAGGCTCATCGAAGGACTAAGGCAAGATTATCCTTTATCAGCTTTGC
>NZ_FUGD01000198.1 GCF_900162815.1 Psychrobacter pasteurii
ATGATGATTATCTGGATCTAAAATTCACTCATATTTCTCTTAGCCAAAGGTGTTTTATCGACTAAACCCTCTTGAAGGCCTATGAGATCGTTGTAAATCATTATTAAATGCACGTAAACCGTCCTCTATAGCTTTATTTTGTTCATCTGGTAACTGACTACCATAAATATTTTTAAACACCTCTACGGTCGAATTTAGAGCGTTTATATAACTCTCTCGCTGACCACTAGGCA